>DATEOL010000303.1:0-8912 GCA_035274025.1 Gemmatimonadales bacterium
CCTGAGACTGCTGTTCCAGGTGGGGCGGAAGGTGGCGGACGGGGCGACGTGGCCGGAGTGGAAGCCGGGTACGGAGTTCAAGGCGATACGGGAGAATTCGTTGAAGGAGGTCCGCTAAGCTTGGCGGTGTGAAGCGGGGAGTACCTCCCTGAAAAAGCCATCCGCATAAGTCGCGCGCTTGGAGAGAAGGTCTTCCCAGGCGGACAACTTATGCGGATAGCTTTTTCAGGGAGGTACTCCCCGCCTCACGCCGCCAGGCTTAGCGGACGCGCTCCAAATACTCTCCGGTATTCGGATTGACCCGGATCTTCTCCCCCGGCCCGATGAATTCCGGGATGTTGACCGTGGCGCCGTTCGAGAGCTTCGCGGGCTTGCTGCTCGCGGTCTTGGTTGCGGTCTTCATCACCGGCGCGGTCTCGACGATCTCGAGCTCCACCATCGACGGAAGCTGAATCGCGATCGGACGGCCAAAGAGCCACTCGGCGATGAAGGTCAGACCCGGCTCCATCCACTCGCCCAGGACGCCGGTGGTCTCGTCATCCAGGGTGTACTGGTCGTACGTCGCGGCATCCATCACGTGAGTGCCGTTGACGTCCTTATAGAGGACCTGCAGCTCCTTGGTATCGAGGCGTGCCTCCTGCAGCAGCTCGGTGGAGCTGAAACGGGTCTCGAAGCTGTTACCACTGTTGAGGTTCCGCAGCCTGACCTGCACGAACGCCCGGAGATTGCCCGGGGTCCGGTGCTGGAACTCCATGACTCGGCAGGGATTGCCCTCGTGAATAATGACGGTGCCCCGCCGGATATCGCTTGCCTTCATGACCCGCTGTCTCTTTTCGTCGTTAGTCGGCCCGAAAAGGGCCCGAAAATGTGATGCAATCCGGCCGATAAGATAACCGCGGGTTACTGTCGGACCTACCCCTTTCGAGGTTTCAGAAGGAGGAGTGTCGAGCCACGGGGATGGGAACGGGGATTCGGCTCACCTCTGCTTCCGAGATATGAAATCTGAAATTTCAGATTGTTGTTTGGAAGTTCTCGGGCCGTTTAGCTGTTATGGACGCGTAGAAGTTCTGGATGGTTCTCATGTCCTCCTCGAGCTCTCCGGGCCAGAGAATCGGCCCGAACCCCACGGTTTTCGTTCCGTAGTCGAAGAAGCCCAGCACAATCGGCAGGTGCGCTCCCCTGGCGACATGCCAGAAGCCGGTCTTCCACTCCCCGGTTGGCTTGCGGGTACCCTCCGGGGCGAGGGCGAGGATGAACTTGTCGGACTCCCGGACTTGGCGGATGTATTCACCGACCAACCCGTGCGACGTCGTGCGATCGACCGGTCGCCCGCCGAGCGAGCGCATGATCCAGCCGAGGGGCGGACGGAAGAGCGAGTCCTTGCCGAGGAACGATACCTTGAAGCCGGCGGAATACATCGCGCCGACGCCGACCAGGAAATCCCAGTTGCTGGTGTGCGGTCCGGCGGCGATCACCATCTTTGGCAAGTCGGGCAGCTCGCCGGTCATTCGCCACCCGAACAGCCTCATCAATGCGCGAGCGAGAAAGGTCGTGAGCGCGTTGCCGCGGCGCGGTATGGTCGTTCCAAGGTCATTCCAGGGACGAGTCGGAACCATTGACTATTGAGTGTCGACCATTGGATTGGGCGACTCACCCGCCAGCTCCTGGAAACGAAGGCCGATCGGCGGTCCGGCGATTTCCTCCTCGTGCTTGAAGAAGACGAAGGCCTCGGCCCACCCTTGTGTCCTGATGACATCCATCCAGCGAGTGAGCGATTCATCGGTGTAACCGCTGCGATGCAGCCGGACGTATCCCCAGGGAGCGGTCCGGACGATCGGGCCGGTCCAGTCCTCCTGTTCCGTCACCACCAGGGCCACGTCGCGCGCTCTCAGCAGGTTGTACACCTCCTCCTCGAACCATGATGCGTGCCGGCATTCGAGCGCGGTGGGTGCGCCGGCCGGGATGAGGGTCAGAAACGCCTCGAGCCGGGGGATATCCTTTTTCATGTTAGGCGGGAGCTGGAAGAGCATCGGGCCGCGTTTCGATCCCAGCACCGCGGCGCCCCGGAGGACGAACTCGAGCAGGCTGTCGACCTCGGTGAGCCGGTTGTCGTGCGTGATCCGGCGCGATGCCTTGAGGCAGAAGGTGAAGCCGTCGGGGACCTGGGACGCCCAGTCCTGCAGGACGTTGTCCTTGGGCATCCGATAGAACGTGTTGTTGATCTCGACGGTTGGAAATCTTGTCGCGTAGTGGCCCAGCATACCTTCCGCCTTCAGGGACGGAGGGTAGAAGTCGGGTTTCCACTCCTTGTAGGCGTAGCCCGACATGCCGGTGAGGATCCGCATCATGGTGAAGTAATACTGGCCCCGAGGCGCGAAAGCCCCAAGGCCCTTGGGGCCTCCGGGCCTTGGGGCTTACCTTGGTAAGAGCACGTGACATCATCTCCTGTACCCGCATCGGAGTCCCCCGAGAAGGCAACGCTGCCTCGGGACCTGATCCTTTTCTTCGTCCAGTTCTCGGTCGCGCTCAACAAGTCCCGCGCCTATCCCGCCGGCCACCCGGTGCTCGCGGCCGCGATCGACGTTCTCATCCAGAACCTGAACGTCCTGTTCCAGCGCCGCGTGATGCTTACGATCGGCGTGAGCCGGGGACGGCTGTTCGTGGATGGGGTGGGGAGCGACGACGACCATCCGGTCCTCAAGGACCTCTCGGTCCGGCTCCACCGTCATCAGCTCGCGGCGATCCAGCTTCGGCCCGGCCTCAAGGGTGGCGAGTTCTCCGAGCTGCTCCACGCGCTCGCCGCCGAGACCTGGCGGCAGGGCAAGCCGCTCGGCCTCGAGCCGCTCGACACGCTGCTGGGTCGCTGGCCCAATGTCTCCCTCGAGCCTCTTCCGCTCGACCAGCTCGAGCTGGGCGACGGGACCGGCTCGCCGGCCGAGCGCCAGGCCGAGAAGGTCTGGCAGGGACTCGCGCATGCGGCGCTGCTCACGGCGCAGGAGAGTGCCGGTGCCGGCGAGCCGGGGACGGACCGGGAACGCGAGGGCGGGGCGGGCGAGGCCGCGCCGCTCCAGGGGACGGTCGCCAGCGGGTTCGAAATCGCCAAGGCGATCAAGAGCCGCAAGCGGGACAAGGCGTACAACCGTCAGGTGCTCGACTGGGTGATGAAGGTCAACGACAAGATGGGCGACGTCGTCCCTGGCTCGACGGTCCACCACGCGGTGGGCGAGCTCTTCTCGGGGCTCAACAAGAAGGAGCTCAGGAACCTGCTCAGCATGGGGTCCCAGCCGGAGGAACGGCCCGAGATCCTGAAGCGGGGCGCGCGAAACCTTCCCGTCAAGACGGTACTCGACCTGCTGGATGCCGCGGCGGGCCTCAGCGAGAAGACGATGTCGGTGTCGCTGCTCCGCCTGCTCGGCAAGCTGGCCGATCACGTCGACAGCTCGAAAGGCCCGATCGTCATCGGCGCCGAAGACGTGCTGCGCGACTCGGTGCGGCAGCTGGTGGGCGAGTGGGACGAGCAGGATCCCACCGCGCATTCCCATCGCGACCTGCTCGAGCTGCTGTCCCGCCGCGGCGTCGCGGGGCGGGGCGGGGCCAGTGGCAAATCGGAGGCGGAGTCGCTCCGGGTCTTCCAGATGGCGCTCGAGCTGGGCGTCAGCACGCCGGAATCCCAGGCCGCCCTCCTCGAGGTGCGGCAGGAGATCGGACTCGCGGGGATGCTCGACCTGGTCGAGCGGGGCACCTTTGCCTCGCTTGGGGTCGACGTGGTCCTGCAGTCGATCTCCGATCCGAAATACCTGGGTGCCCGCCTGCTCGACGAGTCGCAGGACGTCACCCAGGTGGAGCGGGTGCTGGCGCACATGGGCCCGGATGGAGTCGATCCCATGCTGGAGGCGCTGGAGCACGCCGAATCGGCGACGCGGCGCCGCTGGCTGCTCCGGAGACTGGAGCAGTTCGGGCCGCTGCTCGGTCCTCGGATCGCCGCGCGGCTCCCCGGGAAGCCGTGGTTCGTGCAGCGCAACCTGCTCGGGTTGCTGGCGACGCTGCAGGAGCTTCCGGAGTCGTTTCACCCCGAGGAATACACCTCGCACGATGACGGGCGAGTCCGCCGGGAGGCGTTCAAGCTCCTGTTCGCCAACCCGGAATGGCGTCCGGCCGCGATCGTGCGCGCGGCGGGCGACACCGACATGAGCATCGTCCGACTCGCGCTGTCGGCGGCGCTCGAGCAGTTCCCCCAGGACCTGCCCCCGCGGCTGCTCGATCACCTGTCCCAGCGCTACAAGGACCAGGACATCCGATTGCTCGCGATCCGCCTGCTCGGCAAGCGACCGACGACGGGCGGACGGGAGTGGCTGATGAGCCGGGTCGCGCAGAAGCGCGGGTGGGGACCGTTCCGGCGCCTCCGGATGGAGCCCAAGACACCCGAGATGCTCGGCGCGCTGGTGGTCCTCGCGCAGCAGTTCGGCCAGCATCCCGATGTCGGGGAAATCATGCGCCTGGCGCAGGCCGGCCGCGACGCGGAGATCCGGGCCGCCTCCCGCGGGGTCGCGCCGAAGGGGATCACCTGAGCTCCCAGGATCCGGTTCCCTTCCTCACCTCGCTGGGCCAGGTGATGGCGACGATGAACCTCTACAACGAGGGGCATCCCGCCCGGGAGCGCGCGCTGCACCAGAGCCATGACGCGCTCCTGTTCCTGCTGGAGTCGGATCCCGAGTGCCGCTTCTCCTTTCTCACCGGGGAAGTGGTGTTCGGCAATCGCGTGCTGCGGGAGCTCAAGGACTGGGAGTGGTCGGGGCGGCTGGCGGGGATCGGCATCGAGCGGCTCGAGTTCATTCCGCCGGTCACCTTCGGGGATTTCGATCGATTCGTCACCACGGTGTACGACCGGCTCAAGGGCGAGGCGCAGTCTCCGCTCCTCGCGCCGAAGCAGTCGCCGACCGGGATCCGCTACGGGCTGGTCAGCCTGGGAGGTGAGTCGATCGAGCAGCTCGCGGACCAGAAGGTGATCACCACGGTCCCCTTCACGCTCGACGAAGAGCTGGACGGGATCGGCTGGATCCACGAGCAGGTCCAGCTCACCGATGAGCTGCCCCTGGTCGAGACCGAGACGGTGGTGCGATCGCTCGCGCTCGCGATGCACCAGGAAGGGCAGGTGGTGCTGCCGCTGCTCGAGCTCAAGAAATTCGACCAGTACACCACGACCCACGTGTCGAACGTGGCCGTGCTCACGATGGGCCTGGCGGAATATCTCGGCTATGCGCCGCGCGAAGTGCGCGCGCTCGGCGTGGCCGCCCTGCTCCACGATATCGGGAAGGTCAAGGTCCCGACCGAGATCCTGCTCAAGCCGGGCAAGTATACGCCGGAAGAGCGGCGGATCATCGAGACCCATCCGACCGAAGGCGCACGACTCATCATGCTCCGCCACCGGAACATGGAGCTGGCCGCGACGGTAGCCTACGAGCACCACATCAACCTGGACGGCAGCGGCTACCCGCGCTATGTGTACCCCCGCGATGCGCACTTCGCGAGCAAGCTGGTGCACGTGTGCGATATCTATGACGCGCTCTGCGCCAAGCGACCGTACCGCGACGCCTTTCCGCCGGACCAGGCGCTCCGCATCGTGGAGGACGTGTCGGGTCGGCACCTCGATCCCGACCTGGTGAACGCGTTCGTGACCATGGCCCGGCAGGCCAGGACGAAGCGGATGGCAATCGACGAGGCGAAGGTGGAAGTTACCGCCCGGTCAGCCTGACATGGACCTCATCGTCATCCGGGACTTCGCGATCGCGCTCTTCATCGGCGCTCTGATCGGCATCGAGCGCGAGAAGCGCAAGATGGACGAGGACGGGGGCCTGGGCGGGATCCGCACCTTCATCCTCCTCTCCATGGCGGGCGCCGCGTCGGGGTGGCTCTCCTCACAGCTCGGCTCGCCCTGGATCTTCGGGGTGACGCTCCTCCTCGCGGTGAGCTTCGTCATCGCGGGGTATTCCATCACGGTGCGCTCCGGCGCGGCGCAGCCAGGACTCACCACCGAGGTCGCCGCGCTCGTCACCGTCCTGCTGGGCGGCCTCGTGATGTTCGGCTGGCCCGGACTCGCCGTCGGGCTTGGCATCACGACCGCCGCGGTCCTCGCGTTCAAGGCGCCGCTGCACGGACTGGTGGACAAAGTGGGACAGGAGGACCTCTACGCGGGGCTCTCCCTCCTCATTGCCTCGTTCATCATCCTGCCGATCCTTCCCAACGGTAAGATCGACCCGCTCGACGCGCTCAATCCGCGCAGTCTCTGGATGCTGGTCATCCTCATCGCGGCCATGTCCGAAGTGGGGTACATCGCGGTGCGGGCGCTGGGCTCCTCGCGGGGGACCGCGCTGACCGGATTCTTCGGCGGCATCGCGTCGAGCACGGCGGTCACGCTCAGCTTCTCCCGGAAGAGCAAGGAAGGCGGGGCGCCGGCGGCCGCACTGGCCGCCGGGATACTGCTCGCCTGGCTGGTCATGGTGCTCCGGATCGTGGTGCTCATCGTCGCGGTCCATCGTCCGCTCATCGGATACGTGGCGCTTCCGATCGGCGTGATGGGCGCTCTTACGCTGGTTGCGGTGATCGTATTCCTGAGACAGGGCGCGGGGCACGAGTCGCGTGGCGCGGAAAATGTGCCGCTGCGCAATCCGTTCAGCCTGGGGTCGGCGATACGGTTCGCGCTCTTCTTCGCGGTGATCCTGCTGGTGGTCGCGGCGGTGCGGAAGTACCTGCCGCCATCGGGTGTCTATCTCGTGGCGGGCCTGGCCGGGCTGACCGATGCGGATGCCATCACCTTGTCGATGGCGCGCATGGCCCAGGACGGCGGGGGTGAGCAGCTCGCCGCGCGCGCCATTACCATCGCGGCGGTCACCAATACGCTCATCAAGGGCGGCATGGTCGTCGGACTCGGGTCGCGTGACCTGGCGCGTCGGGTGGCGCCGGCCGCGTTAATTATTCTGTTGTCCGGGCTGGTAGCGGCGTTCGTGGCTTGATGCCCTGAAGCCCTGAAGGCCTGAGGACCTCATCATCGGAGGGAGCAATGTCGCGAACACTAGTGGCGGTCGTCGCGGTCGCACTGACCGCGTGTGGTGGCGCCAGGAAGGCTGCCGAGCGAGCCATTGCCTCGGCGGATTCGTCGATAGCAGCCATATCGGCCGAAGCGGGAAATGTCGCGCCGGAGCTGCTGCAGCCGCTGACGGCGGCGGTGAACGACGCGAAGGCCTCGTTCGCGAACAAGGATTACGAGAAGGCCGCCGGGCAGGTCACCGATATTCCGGCGCGCGCGGCCGAGGCCCGGGCGAAGCTCGAGCAGACGAAGAAGGACCTGGCCGCGGATTTCGCGACGCTGAACGAGGCGATGCCGAGGAACCTCGAGGCGGTCAAGGCGAGGCTCGCGAAGCCGCCACGATCACTGTCGCGCGAGCGACTGACCGAGCTCAAGGGGACCTACGATTCCGCGATGGTCGCGTGGCCCGCGATCGCGCAGGAATTCCAGGGCGGCGCGATGGCCAGCGCGATGGGCAAGGCCTTCGCGCTCAAGACGCGGGTATCGGAGGCCATGGTGGCGCTGGGATTGTCTTCCGACGGGAAGGCGTGGGGGAACCTGATTACGCAGCCGAAATAGCCTAGCCCCCGCGGATCGGCCGGGCGACGAGAATTCCGGTCGCCTTCCTGATTGCCCCGACGTATTCGGGCAGCGTCTTCCGGGTGACTTCCACGACTCCTCCGGAGAGAGGGGCATGGAGCACGCGGAGGACGTTGTCCTTGTCGCGATACGCGAATGCCGAGTGGGTCACGTCGAGGCCTTCGATGCTCGTGGCGAAGGCGAGCACGTCGCCGGACTGGATGCCATCCATCACTCCCGGGATGGCGGCGACAGGTACCGGACGACGGGCGACCGCGTCGAGCCTGCGCTCCATTGCCTTGATCTGATCGAAGGTCCTGTCGTCGGCAAGCGCCGGGTAGCTGGCGCGGTGCTCCGACATGAAGCGAAGGGGCCGGTCGTCGACCATCCCGCCCAGGTCGGCGCTCAGGTCTTTCACCAGTCCGCGCGCGACGCCATCCTGGATCCACTCGCTGAAGTAGTGCAGCCGCGAGGCGTAGCCTTCTCTCGTGCCGCCGCGGTAGCGCATCTGTTGCACCAGCAGCGCGAACCGGTCCCAGGTCGGGTCTCCGTTGATCGCCGATCCCCGGGCGACCGCGAGGCAGGACTCGACCAGGGTCACGCAGTCGAACTGGGTGAGCGAGAGGGTGAGGGGCTCCGTGGCAGGACTGCCCCCGGCCTTGAGGTAGGCCTCGAGGGTGTACGGTGTGTAGGGTGACCCCGCCGCGAGCTCTCCGACGCGGACCGCCCTCGCACCCAGGGTGTCGAGCGGGGGTTCATGACGGAGAGCCATCGTCCAGGTGACGAGCCGGCGACGATCCTCATTCGACTGCCTGGTGAGGTGCGGAATGGCCGGCGCGGCCGCGAGGGCAAGGAGGAAATCCCGGCGTTGCATGTGCTCCGAAGCTTTGCGGGATCAGGGTTTGGTGGCAAGTCGGCGCCCAAATCAAGGTCTGCCAGCAACTTGGGCGGCGCGCTGGCTGATTGACCAGAGGGGCCCGATTGGCTAGTTTTTCGGGCCGATCCGGGGCTGTAGCTCAGTTGGGAGAGCGCTGCAATCGCACTGCAGAGGTCAGGGGTTCGACTCCCCTCAGCTCCACTACAAAGACCGAAAGACCGAGAGGACCGAAAGGACTGAAGGTCTGCTGCCCCTTGGTGTAACTGGCAACACGTCTGACTCTGGATCAGAAGAGTCCTGGTTCGAGCCCAGGAGGGGCAACTCAACGGCACGCGTGAACGCGTGCCGTTTTCGTTCTCCCCGCGGACTCCGTCCGCGATCCACCCACGATCT
>DATEOL010000304.1:0-2247 GCA_035274025.1 Gemmatimonadales bacterium
CGACGACGGGGATCATCCGGTCGCGGCGCGAGAGGTCGCGCACCACGCGCCAGCCATCCTCGCTGGAGAGGTAGCTCGCGGTGTTTCCTTCCAGGTCGGTCTGGAGGTAGAGATCGCGCGCGGTCGGATACGTGAACCGGATCGGCCGGCCCCGGCTGGTGAACCGGATATCGAGGCCCGACACCGCGAACTCGTCGTGGAAGCGACGGAGCGTGGTGCGATCCTCCGGCGTGAGCGGAACCCCGTACCCGCTGACTTTCGCCATCAGCGCTTCATGACTCCGCAGGTGGCCGAGCGAGTCGAACGGCGTGCGATCGACCCGGGTCAGCAGCTCCGGAAGCGGCGAGTCGGTCCACATCGAAAGGTCGGCCGGCACCGGTCGGCCGTAGAGCAAAGAGAGGAACTCGAGCCGGTTCCGGGCGGTCTCGAACATCGCCTTGAACAGGAGGTGGAGCAGCATGTTGTCGCGGCGGATATCGATCAGGAACGCAATCTCCGGCTTGACCCGCGCGATGTAGGAGAAGTTCTGCTCCGGCCCTACCCCGATGTACACACCACCGCGGATGGAATACGCATCGAGGGCGCCGAGGGCGTGCAGGTAGGAGGTCTCGTTGCTGATGAGGTTGTCGCTGTCGAAGAATCCGCCCGCCTCGGAGAACCGGGCGACCTGCCGGGCGAAGGAACTCTGCGCCGCGCCAGGCGCGGGGACAGCGACCGCAAGGGCCAGCAGGAACCGCACGGTGCGACGAACCATCATCTCAACAATAGTACGCCGCACCCTGAAGCAAGTACCCCCGCTCAGAATCTCGGTCCCACGAGCGTTACATCGATCACCGCCCCGGTATGCCTGGGACCAAACCGGGTCGTGGCATCGATCGACCGGTAATACCGCATGCTCCTCACCTCGGCGAGGCGGAGCGTCCGGAGCGTCTCGATGCTGCCGCGCTCGGTGCCGTTGATGTACACGGTGGGCGACAACACCTGGCTGCCCCCATAACCTCCCGGCACCGGGTTGAGGAATTCGGGACGGAGCCTGCTCAGTGCTTCCAGTGCGTTCCACCCCCCGGGGAACTGCGCCAGGTCGTCGGTGCTCACGAACGCGCGTGAGGCCGGCTGCGGCGCGAAGCGATGACTGGAAGGAGCCGAGGAACACGCCACGGCCAGAGCGAGCGTGCACAGCTGGATGGTGAACTTCATGACCAGCCCCGAGTGAATGTGCGAACGCAATTCCGCGCCAGTCACCGTTGCAAGTCTAGAAGAAAGTTGTGGCGCTTCGGGGCGGAAACTTCGCGGGCCTGCCCTCGTCAGGAGACTGATGCCCAGTCAGGAGGCTCGGCTGGGAGCGGACCAACGGACAGGGCTTCTACCTGCAGATCAACGTCGCGGCGGCGGCCGATGTCGACGCGGCCGGCGGATTTTCCAGTTCCGCGACCTGGACAGCTTTAAGCTCGGTGTCAACGCGACTCAAGGCTTAAGTACTCGGCGAGCATCCATACAGCCGTCCACAGATTCACACCGATTTACAGGATCGTCACCGATTACTCCCTGCATTGGGGCCATCCCACCGGTCTGGCAAGCTCCGAACTGATTTGTGTGAACAGCACCCCAGTCGAGTTCCGTTGCTCGGACTCGACCGGCGTGTTTCACAAAAAGTCGGATTGTGCCATGTTGGCGATGACGATGAATGCCAAGGACCAATCGGTGACAATCGCGTAAATCGGTGTGAATCTGTGGACGGCTGTATGGATGCTCGCCCGCGCACCATAACGGACTAGAGGGACGAACCGTAGGTCCTTTGGCGTTAGGTCTTAGGTCCTCCCCGCCGTTGCCCGAAGAACTGGCGCAGCAACGCCCCGCACTCCGGAGCCAGGACACCCGCAATGACCTCCGGCTTGTGATTCAGTTTCGGATGACGCAGCAGGTCGCCGACTGAGCCCGCCATTCCCGCCTTTTCATCCCACGCGCCGAACACCACTCGTCCGACCTTCGCGAGCACAATCGCGCCGGCGCACTGCGCGCAGGGCTCGAGCGTCACGTAGAGCGTGCAGTCCGTGAGCCGGTCGGTCTTGAGCGCCAGGAGCGCGGCCTGAATCGCGAGCAGCTCCGCGTGCGCGGTCGGATCGTTGCGCGCGATGGTCTCGTTGCACGCAGCGGCCACGGCGTGCCCGTCACGGACGATCACCGCGGCGACGGGAACCTCTTCGCCGGAGCCGGCGCGGCTCGCGGCCTCGAGCGCCGCGTGCATCC
>DATEOL010000305.1:0-2457 GCA_035274025.1 Gemmatimonadales bacterium
GGGATGGAAGCGGGCGCGGAAGCGGCGACGAGCGGCTCCAGGATCGAACCCGCTCCCGGCCGAACCGGTGACACCACCTGGGACGGCTCGGTCGGCCGCCCGACGAAGAAGACCGCGGAGCAGGACGAACAACGGGCCCGCACGCCTTTCACGGGCACTTTCGCCGGGTCGACCCGGAACACGGCCTCGCACTTGGGGCAACTGACGTTCATCTCGCGCGGCTCATCTCGGTTCCCGACCCGTCACTCCGCGGCCTTCAGCGTCGCGGGCGCGCCGGCGGTCGACCACATAGACCGAACCCGGCAGGGTCTTCGCATAGCTCTTCATCTCGGTCGCCAGCTCGCTCACCTCGGCCGGATGGGTGAACTGCCGGTGCCGGTTGGTCACGATCCCGATCGACAGGGTCATCAGCGGCACGCGATGCAGCTGGCCGCGCCGGTCCTTCCCGAAAAAATAGCCTGCCCTGCTGTCCTGCTCATTGTACTGCAATGGCACCAGCGTGTCGAACACGTCGAGGATCTCGGTGCCCACCGCATCAATCCCTGTCGCCGGGATCACGAAGATGAAGTCATCGCCGCCGATGTGGCCCACGAATCCCTTCGCCCCGAGCAATCCCTTCACCACGTCGTGCAGGATTCGCGACAGCAGGTAGATGACCCGGTCGCCATCGTAGTAGGAATACCGGTCGTTGAATTCCTTGAAGTGATCGAGGTCGGCGTAACAGACCGCAAATTCCTCGCCCGATTCGAGGTGGCGCCGGATTTCGCGCTCGATCTCGGTCGTGCCCGGCATCCGCGTGCTGGGATGGACCGCGACGTCGCGCTGGGTGCGCACCAGCATCGCATCGAGACGGGCGCGCTGTTCGGGCGGAGGAAACACCGCCGTGAGGATTTCATCCGCGCCCGCGGTGAACCACTCCTGCATGGCGACCGGGTCGTGCGCGCCCTCGAGCACGGTGACGGGAACGATGGCGCTGAAGGGATCGGCCTTGAGGGAAGCGACCAGCGCCCTGGCCTCCTTCCCCATGCGCTCACCGTCGACGAACAGGAGACTGGGATGGCCCCGGAGGATGATCGACTCGACCTCATCGCGGTCGGCAAGCACGATGAGCGGAAAGCTCTTGTCGTCCGCCCAGCGTCGTACGAGGTCGGGTACGGGCGTGTCGACCGGCCCGAAATAGAGGATGGTCGGTCGAGTTCGCACCCCGGGGGATTCTCCTCGTAACTGTTGGTCTTCACTTAACTTAGGGGCCGGGCTGACGCCTTGTCAAATCAGACGAAGAAGGCCATCGCCGCCACCAGCGCGTACATGGCCAGCAACTGGGCCCCTTCGAACCAGTTGGACTCCCCATCCAGGGTCACGATGGCGCTAACCACCACGGTCAGCCCAACAGCCGCGATCTCGAAGGTGGAGAACACCAGGTCCATCCGCTGTCCTACGACCAGCCCGACCAGCACCAGCACTGGAGCCACCAGAAGGGCCACCTGGGTGCTCGATCCCAGGGCGATCTGGAGGGCGAGGTCCATCTGGCCCTTCCGCGCCACCACCACGGCCGTCGCATGCTCGGCGGCGTTGCCGATGATGGGCACGATGATCAGACCGAGGAATGTCTCCGAGAATCCCATCGTGGACGTGACGGTCTCGGTCGCGTGCACCAGGATCTCCGACTGCACCACAACTCCCCCGGTCGCGACGGCCAGGACGATGATCGCCTTGAGCGGACCCCACACCTCACCGTCGAGCGGATGTGGCTCGCCGCCGAACAGCGACTTGTGCGTCTTGAGCGAGAAGACGAGGGAAAGCAGGTAGGTGATCGCGAGCACCACGGCGACCGTCTCGGAGAGCATCAGCTCCCGCACCGAGCCTGCCTCGGGGTGGAGCTGATGAAAGAGCGCCGGGAAGATGAGCCCCGCGACCGCGAGCGAGAGCATGCCCGCGCTCGCGCCGACCGACACGCGGTTGAATCGCAGCGTCGTCTGCCTGGTTCCGCCGGCCACGAAACAGAGGCCCATGATGAGCAGCAGGTTGCCGAGGATGCTGCCCGTAATGCTCGCCTTCACCAGCTGGACCAACCCGGCCTTGAGCGCCACGATGGCAATGATGAGCTCGGCCGCGTTGCCGAACGTGGCGTTGAGCAATCCGCCGATCGCGGGTCCGGTCCGGGACGCGAGGTGCTCGGTCGCTTCGCCCATGTAGCCGGCGAGCGGAACCACGCCAAGGCAGGCGACCGCGAATACCAGCAGCGGGTTCGCGTGCATGGAGTTGAGGATCACGGTCGCCGGCACCAGCAGCAGTGCGACGTTCCGGAGCGTCAGCCAGGTCGGGCGGGCAGGCGGGCTGACGGGCGGATGGGGAGGAGCGACCCTGACTTCGGGCGTTTCCACCAGCGGCCGCTCCCGGCTGCGCGCTGGCGGGCGATCGAGCTTTTCCTGCCGCTCGCGCCGCGGTTCCCGCTTC
>DATEOL010000306.1:0-27520 GCA_035274025.1 Gemmatimonadales bacterium
CACGACGCTCGCTGGCGCCAAGCCTGGCCGGGAATACGAAATCGCCACGGCGACCGCCTCGGGCCAGACCCCGCTGGACTCGCTGGCACGGCTCGCCGCGGAGCCTGCCCTGTTCGAGGACAGGAGCGATCTTCTCGGCCACAAGCATCTCGAGGACCTCTTCGACGACTGGGCGCGACAGAGACTCCTTCCGGTGTGCCTGGCCGAGCTTGGACCCGGAGCGACGTGGTTCGACGTGGATCGCGACGGCGATGAAGACCTCTTCATCGCGTCGGGCCGCGGCGGAACGCTGGCCTGGTTCCGGAACGACAGGGGCCGGTTCTCGGCCGCGGAAGGCAACCTGACGGCCGCGCGGGATGATGAGACGACCATCCTCGGCCTGCCCGTCGCCGGCGGCACAAGCATGCTGATCGGCCAGGCCAGCTACGAGCAGGAAACCACCGAAGACGCCCTCCGCACGCCATCGGTAGAAACCGCGACGCTCCGGGGTGGCCGCCTGGCTTCGACGCCGGCCACCGTGGGTCCCGATACTTCGAGCGCGGGCCCGCTGGCGCTCTCCGATTGGGACGGAGACGGTGACCTCGACCTGTTCGTGGGGGGTCGCGTCGTTCCCGGCGGATATCCCCAGTCGCCGTCCTCCCGTTTCCTTCGCAACACCGGCGCTGGCCACTTCGAGCTCGACGCGACCAACACCGGCCTGGTCCGCGGGATCGGCATGGTGACCGCCGCGACGTTCGCCGACATCGATGGCGACGGCGACGATGACCTGCTCCTCGCCCGCGAGTGGGGCAGCGTGGTCCTCCTGCTCAACACCAACGGAACGTTCGCCCGCGCCCCGGCAAGCTGGGGACTCGACGCCTGGCCCAGCCGGTGGAACGGCATCGCGGCGGGTGACCTGGACGGCGACGGTCGCCTGGACCTCATCGCGACGAGCTGGGGAAGGAACACGCTCGCGCAGGCCGACTCGGCCCGGCCGCTCCTGCTCTATTTCGGCAGCTTCGACGCCAACAGCACGATCGACCTGGTGATGGCGCGCTTCGATCCCCGCCTCCACGCGCCGGCCCCGCTGGTGGGATTCGCCCGGCTGTCCTCGGCGGTACCCGATATCGCGATCCGGCTCCGGACCTTCACCGCCTACGCCGACGCGAGCGTGGACCAGGTCCTCGGGCCGGCCGCCGCCTCAGTGCCCAAACTCGGCGCCGTGACCCTCGACAACATGCTGTTCCTCAACCGCGGCGACCATTTCGAGGCGATGCCGTTGCCGCTCGAGGCCCAGTTCTCTCCGGCCTTCCACGCCGGCATCGCGGATTATGACGGCGACGGGAAGGAAGATGTCTTCCTGAGCCAGAACTTCTTCCCGAACGAGATCCAGGTGCCGCGCTACGACGCCGGACGCGGGCTCCTCCTCAAGGGGGACGGTAAGGGTGGTCTCACCCCGGTGCCGGGCCGTCAGTCGGGGATCATCGTGTGGGGTGACCAGCGCGGCGCGGCCCACGCCGACTATGACGGAGACGGGCGCCTGGACCTCGTGGTCACCCAGAACGGCGCGGCGACGAAGCTCTTTCACAATCGCGGCGCCACGCCGGGCCTCCGGGTCCGCTTGCAGGGGCCGGCAGGCAATCCGGACGGCATCGGCGCGATCATCCGCCTGGTCTATGGCGAACGGCTGGGCCCCGCGCGCGTGGTGCAGTCGGGCTCCGGTTACTGGTCTGCCAATGGCGCGGTGCAGGTGATGGGTATGGACGGTACTCCAACCGCGGTCCTGGTTCGCTGGCCAGGAGGCCGGGAATCGCGTTCTGCGATCCCACCTGATCGGCGCGACGTCGTGGTGCAGGCGCAGTAGAGCACGGGGCACGGGGCACGGAGCACGGGCTTCGAGCACGCGATCTACCTTCCAACTTTCGGCTCGACTTTCTTGAGCCATGCTACCAGCATTCTGCAGACTCGTCGCTCTGTGGCGATCAACTCATCGATACTGGCAGCCTTCACCGCCTTGAGCTCGCGCAAAAGCTCGAGCACCTCGACTGTCTCTACGGCGGATCCATACGCGATGCGGAGATGGCGATGTCGCTGCCTCGGGTACCAGAGGGCATAGCCCTCGGCAATGTTGAGCTGTACCGATAGGCTCGACCGCTGGACTTGGGAGAACATCGCGCCAAACCATGGACGCCAGTCACGGACACAGATTCGGGCGACAGAAATCACGACCTGCCGACAACTGCCAGACGCTCATTTCGGTGTGATCGCGCATCGACCACGGTATGAGACGCGTGTGAGGAAATCGAACCGAATTCACGCGCGGAGTACCAATTATCGACGAAGGTCCCGTGCCCGGTGCTCCGTGCTCCGTGCCCCCTGCTCCGTGCCCCGAGCTCTCGGGCAGGGACAAAACGAAAAGGGCGCGCCTTGCGGCGCGCCCGATTCGTTTTGTCCTGCCCGGCTTACCGCCGGATTCTTGCTCTGGCCTCAGCTCTCGAGGCCTTCTCCATGTCGGCCCAGATGTCCTTCACACTTCTCACGCCCACTGGTCGGGACGTGATGGGCGCGGAGACACCTCCCGGATTGGCCGGTCCGCCGAAGCTGTAGAGCTCCAGCGCGAGCAGCCCCAGCTCCTTGGCGGGAATCGGCATTTGCCGCGGGGTCATGGCTGCCAGCTTGTCGGTCCGGCGGTGGTTGTAATAGATCGTTCCACCGATGCCGAGGAGCTCGATGTCCTGCTCGTAACGGAGTGCATCGAGCAGCGCGGCATCACTTTCGCCACCCGTGAGGGCTTCGAGATGACCCCGGCCGACGCGGGTCTTGTTGATGAGCTCCGCAGCCTGGGTCTTGCTGCCACCGCCACGGATCAGGCCTTCCGCCCAGAGCAGGTCATTGAACGTCTGGGTGTAGACCGGAGCCGGGCCGGTGCCGTCCTCGTCCGGCAGGCCGTAGCCCGCGTAGGCGAGGTAGCTGTACCGGATGTGGCCCAGGTTGCTGTAGTGATAGAGACCACGCGCCGCCGGATACGGATTGCTGCCGGCCCACGCGAAGTCGGTTCCGTGTCCCGCGTCTTCCGCCAGCGAGCCGCCGCCGTTGAAGTCATCCTCCGGACCCCAGGTGCCGTCTCCGACCCGATGATCGAAGGCGTTCGGCTGCGGATTGCCGTCCGGGCTCGGCCACGGAGTGACGTGAACCTTGGCGGGGTCGGGACCGGCGGTGATGACCGCCGCCAGCCGGGTGTCGACCCGGACGGTGGTGATGTCGTTGCCCCAGTTGCGGGTGCCGTCCCACCACACCGTGCCGTCCTGGAAGAAGCCGAAATCGAAGCCAGGAGCCGCCGAGACGCCCTGGGAGGCCCACTGGGCCACCTCGTTCCACTGCGCGGTGGTGACCGCGGCATCCTGAGCCGCGTTACGCGAGAAGTGGGCGACGACTTCCGCCTGCATCGTGCGGATGAGCTGGGCGATCTGGAGGTTGCTGTAGGCGGTGCCCTGCGCCAGGCCGGTCCACGTCGGGTTCGTGGTGAACGTGTTGGCGCTGGCAAGGGCGTAGGCCTCGTCAAACTTCGCGAGCGCCGCGGCCTGCATCTCCGCCGACGTGTGCAGTTCCAACCCGAGCGGGTCGCTCAGGTCGGTGGTCTCATCCACGATGAAGCCCTGATCGTAGTTGAGGGCGATATTGGCGAACACGATCCCCTGCATCATGACCGAGATGGTCTCGATCATCTTCGTGGTCGCGGCGTTGGTGATGACCACGCCGTTGGTCCGGATGGCGGTCAGCGCGTCGTTCGCGGACGACAGCGCCGAGTAGTAGCCATACCAGAAGGTCTCGAGCTGGATGTACTGCGCCGACGTGAGGACGTTCTGCCAGCCGCACCGCACCGGACACTCGTTCCCCTCCGACGTGTAGTACCGGATGTTGAAGTTGTTCCAGCTCGCGGTGTAGCCGTCGGCCATGGTGTTGATCAGGAGGCCGGAATTGTAATCCTGCCGGGTGATCAGCCAGGTGCGGATGGTTCCGCCGGCCACGGCACCGATGGTGGCCGGGTCGGAGAACGCGCGCGCGGCGTCGGGGGCGTTGGGGTTCTCGACGTCGAGGTCGCCACTGCACCCCGCGCCCAGCACCGCCAGCGCCGCTGCCAGACCGCGCCAAGACTTCGTGTTATTCATGCGAGTGCTCCTCACGGTCGGGGTCAGAAGGCGATTTCCACGACGCCCGTGAACGTCCGGAACTGCGGATACTGGAACCAGTCGATGCGGACCTGGAACGGATCGCCCTGCAGACCGGCGACCTCGGGATCGTACCCGCTGTAGTTCGTGAACGTGAACAGGTTCCGGCCGATGACGCCGAGCCGGAGTTCCGCGATCTTGCCTAAGCCAACGTTCTTGAGCTGGTCGCGGGTGAACGTGTAGTTCACCGACAGCTCCTTGATCTTCACGTACGTGCCCGACTCGATGAAGAAGGCGTGCGGGTTGAGCGCGTTATAGAAGTAGTTGTAATACTGCTGCGGCTTCCGCTCTTCTTCCGGCTTGCTGCGCTGATCGTAGATCCGGTCGCGGTTGTCGAAGAAGGGCCACTGCCGGGTGCCGTTGTACAGGTCGCCACCCTGGCTCCAGTCCACCAGGCCCGCCAGCGTGAGCCGCTTGTAGTTGAACGTGCTCGAGAACGACAGGTTGAAGTCCGGATTGGCATCGCCGATGTTGACGATGTCGGTGCTGGACTTGCAGCTGCCATCGGTATTCTGCGTTTCGCAGAACACGTAGCTGATCGGCTTTTCGTTGGTGGTCCGCCAGGAGTCCTTGCGGACGACGTAGCCTTCCTCGTTCACGATCAGGTTGTTCGGATCCCAGGTCTGCCCGGCGCCCGAAAGCGCCTTCTTGGCCGGGTCGTCGTAGATCTCGCAGTCGGCCGTGACGGCGCTGCCGTAGCTGCCGCACTTCACCGCGCGCTGGCCCCGCATCTCGCCCAGGGTGGCACCCTTGTTGAGATAGAAGGCCGCCGGCATCTGGCCGAAGCCATAGAGTCGCACCGGGATCGTCCAGTCGGTGATCGTCTGGCGGGTCCGGTCGCCCACGATGTTGAGCTGCCACGCCACGCTTCGGGTATTGATCAGCTGGGCACCCAGTGACACCTCGTGGGTGTTGGACTCCAGGGCGCCGGTGTTCTGCCACTGGTTGGCATAGCCGACCACCGAGGGCAGCGCCACCAGAAGAATCTGGTCCTTGGTGTTCTTCTTCGAGTAGGTGTACTCGATCGTGTACCGGCTGCCACCGAACTCGAGGTTCATGCCGGCCTCGAACTCGGAGGAGTGGGCTGGCTTCAGGTTTTCGTTGCCCAGGGTGGTCTTGCTGAAGGCCCCACCGACCGGCGTCAGGGTTTCGTACTGCGCCGCAAAGCCGGGACGGAGACCCGCGGTTCCGTAGCTTGCCCGGAGGCGGAGCTCGTCGATGCCCTTGATCTTGAGGTCCTCATTGGCGCGCCACGCACCGGAAACCCGGTAATAGGTCTGCCACCGCGACTCCGGACCGAACAGCGAGGAGCCATCGCGACGGACGAGGCCGTCGAGGATGTACCGGTCGTTGATGTCGAAGGTGGTCGCCGCGTAGACGTTCTGGTTGCGGATGGTCTGCTCGGTCGACGCCGCGCGGAGCTGGGTAAAGTCGGTGCTGCCGAGGTGCGGCACTTCGTTGACCAGCAGCTTGCTCGCGCTGTCACCCAGGAAGCGCCCGATCTGGTCCTCGTAGATGTAGGCGACCTTGGTGGTGTTGGTGATCTTGCCCCACGTGTTGAGCGCCGTGAGGGTCATGTTGGTGTTGTAGGTCCGGCCCAGGAACTGGGACCGCACCAGGTTGCCGTCGGTCGGGAGGCCGGTGTTGGCCAGGTAACCCAGCGGCGTGTAGTCCTTGTCCTCCTGCTGCTCCTGGTCGTAGTTGAACGAGCCCTCGGCCGAGAGCCAGTCCAGCATCCGCCAGCGGGCCCGCGCCGATCCGGTGAACCGGTTCCGGTTCGTCGTGATCTCCTGATTGGTCAGGTTGTAGAGCGGGTTGGTGGCGTTCGACAGCTTGTCCGGAATGAACGCGCGATAGGGCGATCCATCCGGGTTGCCGAGTTCCTTGGTGCAGGCCGGGGTGCCACCGGTGCCGGCCGGGCACTGCGCCAGGATGTCGGTATCGGGCTCGACGAAGGTCAGGCCGAAGAATGCCGAGCCGGGGCCTTCCACCGCGCGGCCGTTGCTCGAGGTCCCGTAGAACGCGCTGAACGAGGCGTCGAGCCGCTGGGCCAGCTGCTGGTCGACGTTGATGCGGTAGTTCTGCCGCTCATAGCCGTTCAGGCCGAAGATGATGCCCTCGTTCTTCGTGCTCTGGAACGACGCGTTGAAGTTGGTGTTGCCCTTCCGCTGGCCGATCGAGAAGTAGGCGTTGTAGAACTGGCCCGTCCCGATGACCTCGTCCTGGTGATTGTAGTACTTCTGATAAGGATTGTCCGCGATGCCGTCCGTCTCGTAGACGCGCGCACCGGAGGAATTCCGGAGATAGCTGCCGTCGGGATTCAGCAGGAACGCGTGGGCCTGCGAGGCGTCGATCGTCTTGGGCTGCTGCGACATGCCGAACTCGCCCCTGGCAATGACCTGGAGCTTGCCGTCAGCTAGGTTGGCGCCGCGCTTGGTGAAGATCTGGATGACGCCGTTGGCCGCGTCCGAACCGTACAGCGACGCCGCCGCCGCGCCCTTCACGACCTCGACCCGCTCGATGTCCTCACCGGAGATGTCGGCGAGGGTCGAGGCACCACCGCCCTCGTTGAGGCCGCTGCGGATGATGACGCCGTCGATGATGATGAGCGGGTCCTGCCGGCCGCCGATGCTGGTGGCGCCGCGGAGCTTGATGTTCGGGGCCGAGCCCGGCTCACCGGTGGCGCCGCTGACGCGGACACCGGAGACCTTGCCCTGCAGCGCCTGGAGCGCCGAGGTGCCCGGCACTTCCTGCAGCTGCTGCTCCGTCACTTTGCCGACCGCGAAGGCCAGCTTCTTGGTGGACGTGGCTTCCGAAACGCCCGTCACCACCAGTTCATCGAGGCGGAGCGGGTCGGGGTCGAGCGTGAAGTTCTGTTCCTGCGTTCCCAGGTTCACCTGCACCTGGCGAACCGACGGCTTGAAGCCGAGGAAGCGGGCCGTCAGGGAGACGGTCTGTCCCCGCGCCCCAGACGCAGGAATGGTGATGGAGTACGTGCCGTTCGGGGCTGTCGTCGCACCATAATTCGTATTGGTGACGACGACGGTGGCCCCGCCGAGCGGGTCGCCCCGTTCGGACACCACCCTGCCACTGATGACCGCCGCGTTCTGCGCCGCAAGCGGCGCTGAAGCGACAGTCAACCAGACCAGGGTGGCGCCGCCCAGGAATAGCGAGCCCAACCGTGAATGGTTCATCTGCTTCCTCAAGGTTAGGGACGGACGATGAAACACACGCACACTTCAAGAACCGCGAAATGGCCCCGGCGGAGAAGCCGGCGCCGAAGGTTCGGAAATCCTGAACCCTGCTTGCAGTGACACTGCGAAGCCGTCGTTATCGTACTGTTGGTAAGAGTGAATCTGCGCTGACCGCATTTCGCAGGAAACACGCCGCCCGGCCGCCCGAATCGATCACGTTGCGTGACATGGAGTTACGCATGCGTTGCCGAGTACGACGCCGTGTGGTTTCGACACGAATCGACCCTAAGCCGTGTCGGTCCCACAGCCTTGCACCACTTGGTGACAAGGTGACCGCGCTGTTCCAGATTGTCTTGGAATTAACGAGGAATCTGCGCTCTGAACTCGCCGGGCGCAATCCACCCGTGGCGCCAGAGCCCCGGAGACCATAACATGTTGACTTCCCAATTCGAGAGTGCGCCAATGGCCCTGCCGAGAGGATTTGCCTTCCTCGTCCTCGCCCTTGCGACCTTGCCCGCCTCCGTCGCTGGCCAGACGGCTTCCCTCAAGGGGAAGGTGGTCGACAGCGAGCTGGGTGAGCCGATCCCCGCAGCCATCGTGAAGGTCAAGGGATCGGGCGCGCCGATCACGGCCGACAGCGCCGGCGTGTTCCACCTCACCGACATCAAGCCGGGCGAGGTCGAGCTGACGGTACAGGCCCTGGGGTTCGAGTCGAAATCCTGGAAGTTCGTGGCGCAGGCCGGACAGGCCATGGACCGAAGCTTCTCGCTCGATTTTACGGGTGAGAAACTCCCCGAAGTCGTGGTGACGGCCCGGGCCAACAAGCTGGTCCCGCGATACGCGGACTTCGAGCGCCGGCGGGACAAAGGCATCGGTGCCTTCCTCCGCTGGGACGAGATCAAGCAGAAGAACTACAACACCCTGGGCGACGCGGCGCGAAGCGTTCGCGGTGTCAAGCTGGTCTGCAACCAGCAGGACTTCGAGTGCAACATCCGGATGGCCCGGACCCCGAACTGCACCCCGCGCTGGTACGTGGACGGGGTCCAGGTGTCGACCTTCCACGAAAACACGCCGGTGCGGGACATCTACGGGCTCGAGCTGTATCGCGGCCCGAGCGAGCTGCCGGCGGAGTTCTCGGGCTCCGATGGCGGATGCGGCGTCCTGGTGGTGTGGAGTAAGTCGAAGCCGTACCGGTAGTCGACGGTCGACGGTCGACGGGTCGCCTGTCGACCGTAGACCGTAGACTATCTCGCGGCGAGCATCCGCCTGATCGGCCCTACCAGCCCCGCAAGCACGAGGGCAAAGAGCAGTGGCACGACCGTGTTGATCGCGAAAATCGTCGTCAGGCTCATGGACTCATAGAGTCCGCCCATCCGCCCGGCGATCTTGTTCCCCACCGACGACGCGAGGAACCACACGCCCATCATCAGTCCCCCTACCCGCTCCGGCGCAAGTCTGGTCATCGCGGAGAGTCCGACCGGACTCAGGCAGAGCTCACCGAAGGTCGCGAAGAGATAAAAGACGATCAGGTACATCGGACTCACCTTGGCGCCACCGGCCGCGGCGAGCCCGGCCAGGATCATCAGGGCGAATCCCATCGCCTGCAGGAAGAGGCCGATCGAGAACTTGGCCGGACTCGAGGGATTCCGTTTGCCCATTCTCAGCCAGAGGAGTGCGAAGACCGGCGAGAAGAGGACGATGAAGAGGGAGTTGACCGACTGGAACCAGCTGGATGGGAAATTGATCCCGAACAGGCTGTTCGAGGTACTGCGATCGGCGAACAGGTTCAGGGTGGAGCCGGCCTGCTCGAAAACGGCCCAGAACGCGGTCGCTCCAAGGAAGAGCACCAGGATCACCAGCAGCCGCCGCCGCTCCTCCGGTGTCCACTGGCCGGAGCTGAACAGCCAGGTGAAGAACCCGACCACCACGACGAACAGCAGGATGTCGACCGTGAGCCCGATTCGGCTCGGCGTGATGTCGAGAGTTCCCGCCATTGAAAGCCCGGCAAGGATCGCGATGACGAGCGCTCCGAGGCCGATCCATTTCGCGAAGCTCGCCCGCGCTTCCGACGCGTCCTCGGGCGTCCTGATGCCGAGGGGGCGATCCCCCGCCGCGGGCAGGTGTCGCCGTCCGAAGTGGTACTGCACCAGTCCGAAGAACATGCCGACGGCCGCGGCGCCAAACCCGAAGTGCCACGCCAATTCCGGCGCCATTCCCCAGCCCTCGAGCATCCGCTTGAACGAGGGCTGCTGGGCGAACCATCCGGTGAACAGGGGGCCGAGCATTCCTCCCAGGTTCACACCCATGTAGTAGAGCGAGAAGCCGGCGTCGCGGCGGTCGTCGTCGGTCGCGTACAGGTGGCCGACCAGCGCGGAGATGTTTCCCTTGAGGAGCCCAGTCCCCAGCACCACGAGCACCAGGCCGAAGAAGAACGAGCCCTTGCTCGGCAGCGCGAGGCTGATGTGCCCGCACATGATGAGCACACCGCCCCAGAACACCGTGCGACGGAGACCGAGTAGCCTGTCGGCCACGAATCCGCCCGCGATGGTGAGGAGGTACACCATTGCGGTGTATGTCCCGTATATCGCGCCGGCATCGGCCGCGTTCATGGCGAGGCCGCCGGCGGCGATCGGGGCCGTCATGAACAGGATGAGCAGGGCCCGCATCCCATAGTAGCTGAAGCGCTCCCACATCTCGGTGAAGAAGAGCGTGGACAAGCCACGGGGATGCCCGAAGAACGACCTGTCGGATGTCGGTGAATTCACGGATTGTCGGTGGTGGAGGTGGACTCAGTCCTGCCGTCCGAGCTTGCGCTTGAGGTCGGCGAGCTGCTGCTGGACCCGCGCCGCCTGCGCTTCCCGATCCAGCCGCATGCCTTCGCGGGCGAGCTCGGGATCTTCCGGTATGGCCGAGGCGCCCGTGGTTGCTCCGGGCGGGACGCCGGTCTTCGCCTGACGGTACTGGTTGGACATTTCCTCGAGCTGGCGTTCGGCATACACCAGCTCGTCCTGCTGGACCGCCAGCTTCCGCTCCAGCAGCGCGACCCGCTCCCGATGCTTGCTGGTCCAGATCTCGGCGAGCCCCGCCGTCTCGGCGTCGTGGATGTCGACCGCAAGTTTCCCGCGCCGTTCCGCGTCAGCCAGGTGCTGCTGCTCCACGGCCAGCTCGCGTGTCGTGGCGGCGTGCGCCTCCCTGATCTGGGCGATGGCGGTCTTGGTTTCGACCATGGCCTCGAACAGCCCCGACGCCGCGGTCCGCGCATCTCCCGCGCGCTCGAGCCTGCCAAGAATTTCGTCCAGCCGCCCGCGCAGGTCGTCGAGTGCCATAGCAGGGGAATGTTACGACCCGTCGACTCGGGCGGTCAATGGTTATCAGGCGATCTTTCGATCCCGCGATTCAGCGATCGGGGGTGGTGGATGGCTCGAACCGATGCATTAGGTTCAGCCACATGAAGCGGGTCTATCCGGCGCTCATTTTCGTTGCCATCGGCCTGTCGGCGTGCGGGAAATCCTCCGCCAATCCGGCGTGCGGCATCACGGCACTGGCCGGCGCCACCATGCTGCTGGACCAGTTCAGCGTTCCGGAGCAGACCCTCACCTCGACTCCCCGTACCGTTCCGACGGTCCTGCCCGTCCGCCTCGCTGCTGGACCGGCGTGGCGTGGCCTGGTCACCGCCGCTGCCGACAGCACATGGGTCGTGCGGGTCGAAGGACGGCTGCCCGCGCAAATCAAGCCGGGTTTCGGAGTACTGGTGGTCAGCACCAACGGAACGGCATCGGGAGTCATGCTCTACACCGGCCCGCCGGTCGCCCGTGCCCCCAAAGTCGGATCGGTCACCGCGGACACCCTCACTATCCCGCTTCTCGCGCTTCAGACCAACGTCTCGGGGCTGGAAGATCCGGCCTGCCCCTTCTTCCCCGATTCACTCGCCCGCCCCTGAGCGGGCCGCAGTGCGGATCCTCCATCTCGGCTCAGGCCGCGAATGGCGGGGAGGCCAGCGCCAGACGTTGCTCCTGGCGCGGGGCCTCGCCGAGCGGGGATGCGATCAGAGACTGATCACTCGAAGAGAGAGCGAGCTGGCGAGGCGAGCGTCAGAGAGCGGAGTCAGCATCGTTCCAGTTTCGTGGGGCGCCGGGCTCGATCCGCGAGTGCTGCCGACTCTCGTACGCGAGGCCCGTTCCGCCGACCTCATCCACGCCCATGATTCCCATGCCGTCGCCCTGGCGTCGGCAGCCTCACGATTCAGCGGCACACCCTTCATCGCGACACGGCGCATGACGCGCCCGCTCCGCAGCGCGGGACCGTGGCGTCGCGCCGCGCGACTCATCGCCATCTCCCGGTCCGTGAGGCAAAGTCTCATCGAATCCGGCATCGACGCCCAGTCGATCGATGTCGTGACACCCGCGATCGATGTCGCCGCCACTTCGCGAGTCACTCCATATGACTGGAGCGCGACCCCCGGGATTCAACCAGCATCCTTCATCGTGGTCGCCGTCTCGGCACTGACCAGGGAGAAAGGGATCGATCTCCTTCTGGAGGCCATGGCCGACCCGGGGATCGCGACTGCGGACGTCACCTGCATGGTCGCCGGGGCCGGGCCCGAACGTGACCAGCTCGCAACGCTGGCCCGTGCGCTTGGCGTCGCCGAACGCGTCCATTTCTTGGGGCATGTCGACGATCCGCTCCCCCTGATCGCCGGGGCTGGCGTACTGGTGATGCCGAGCCGTGAAGAAGCGTTTGGGTCGACCATACTCGATGCTCTGGCCCTGGGAATTCCCGTGATCGGGACGGAAGTCGGTGGGATCCCGGAGGCCCTTTCAAACGGAGGTGGAGTGACCGTCCCAGCGGGTGATAGCCGGGCTCTGGCAGCGGAAGTGCAACGCCTGGCGGGGGATGAGAACCTGCGGGAAACCATGTCGCGAAATGCTGCAGAAGCTGCGCGGCACCATGACCTTCCGGGCATGGTGGAGCGGACCTTGGGCGTTTATCGTTCGGTGATGGAGCGCATTGAGATACAATGATTTACGTGTGTATTCCGAGCTACGATGAGGGTCCGACCGTCGGGCTCGTCCTGTGGAAGATCCGAAAGGTCTTCGGCGAGTTCGGGCGGGAGTACCAGCTGCTCGTCGCGGATGATGCCTCCACGGATCGAACCCCCGAGACGCTCGAGCCGTACGCCAAGGTCCTCCCCCTGACCGTCGTCCGGAATGACCGCAGGTTGGGGTACGCCGGTTCTCTCGAATCCCTGCTTCGGCTGGCGCTCGAGCGGAGCGACCGCCCCCGCCGGGATTGTGCTGTCGTCATGCAAGCCGACTTCTCCCACGGTCCCCAGTTCCTGCCTGATATGGTTCGCCAGGTCGAGAGCGGCGCCGACCTGGTCGTGGCGGAGGCAACGCTTTCCGGTCAGGCGTCACGCGCGCATCGGATGTTGCGCCGGTTCGCACCCCGACTGGTTGGCGCCGTGAAGGCGGGTACGGTGCGGGATACGGTCTCCGGATTCGTGGCCGTCAGGCTCTCCTCACTGCGACTTGCGCTCAAGGACCGCGGCGACCGGCTGCTCGAGACCGACGGCTGGGCTGCCAATGCGGAGCTGATCGCGCGACTGGCCCGTCAGGCGCGCCGGGTCGAGACCGTCGCCGTGGTGGAGCGCCACGATCTCAAGCCGCGGCCAAGCCGGATCGAGCCGTGGGCGGTTGCCAGAGAGCTGTGGGGAGCCCGTCGCGCCGTAAAGATCGCGGGCGCGGAGTCATGAACGGCCTCCTCCTCGCGCTCGCGGTGCTTCAGGGCGGAGTCGATTCCACGCGGGAAGCCCGATATCCCTTCGGCGTCGGCGAGAACCTGGTCTACTCCGCCAAGCTCGGGTTCATCCGGCTCGGAACCGGGAACATCGAGGTCGCCCGCATCGACACAGTGCGCGGCATCCCGGCCTACTACTTCAAGTTTGCGCTCGCGGGGGGCAACTCCCTCTATCGCCTGAACAGTGTTCTGGAGTCGTGGACGCGGGTCGACAATCTCAAGTCGCTCCGATACCAGCAGGACAACAACGAGAATGGAAAGCTCAGGCAGCGCCGCTTCGAGATCTTTCCAGATTCGGGGTTCTACCGCCAGGAAGGGGTGAAGGATTCGCTGCCGACGGTGGAGCATCCACTCGACGACGCGGCCTTCCTCTTCTTCATGAGGACGCAGGAGCTCGAGGTCGGCAAGGAATACCGGCTCGACTACTACTTCCGGAAGGACAAGAATCCCGTGATCCTCCGGGTGGAGAAGGAAGAGGACATGGAGATGCCCGACGGCACCAAGGTGCGATGCCTGGTCGTCGCGCCGATCGTGGGCGATCGCGGGCTCTTTGCGGCGAGACAGCAGGCGAGAGTCTGGATCACCAACGACGAGCGCCGCATTCCGGTACAGATCCGCACCAAGTACCCATTCGGGACGATCGTACTTCGCCTGGAAAAAATGACCCTCGCCGGGTCGTGAGACTCCCCTCGCCAATCGCGCTTGCCGCCCTGCTCCTGGCGGCGTGTGGCGGTCCCCCGACCGTCGCGATTCCCGCTTCGACCACCATCGCACCGGATGATCGCCTGTCCGAGGTCGTCGCCGAGGTCCTTCAGGCCGACGCGCGGCTGGAACCGATGGATTCGCTGTACGCGCCGGACGCGCTCGTGATTGCCGATGGCGAGGTCCGCTATGGCACGCCGCGCTTCGCGGGAATCGGCGGACGCGGATCGGTCGCGGTGACCGCAACCCGCCTCGAAGTCCGGGGCACAATGGCCTGGGTCCAGGCCGAATACCGGTGGGTCGCCGCGGCGGGAGACAGCGCGCGGGAAGGCCGCGTGACCCTGATCCTCACGCCGAACGAAAAAGGGGCATGGCGAATTCGCCACGCCCACTCCTCGGCCCCGCCACCGGGGCTCTAGTCCCTCGTAACGATCAGGTGTTTCCTTCTCCCTTGATCGTGTCGCGAACCTTGTCGGCCGTTCCCGGCGCGAAAACGCGCAGGATCAGGTAGAAGATGAAGCCGAGGAACGCGAGCCAGAGGATCGTGCCAAGAAAGCCCCAGACGAAGCCGAGCAGCTTCAGGCACAAGAGCACCACGGCTGCGAAGACCGCGTAGCCTGCAAAAGAACGGACCATGATTCCCACTCCTTCTTCGAGGGCCATCCGGCCCCTTGGCCGGGGACGTGTCGCCTTACGGCGGACGTTTCAAAAAGTTTCGTCGAGGTAGAAGTGTCTGTCAATACTGACGTTCTTATCATCGGCGGCGGCATGATCGGCTCGGCCTGCGCCCGGGAGCTCGCAAAGGCGGGGCGGAAGGTGACCGTGGTGGAGCCGGAAGGCCGGAATGGCCAGGCCTGGCAGGCGGCGGCGGGACTTCTCGCGCCCCAGATCGAGGCGGCCGAGAGCGACCCGATGCTGGAAATGGGTCTCGCCGGCCGGGAGTGGTATGCGTCGGTACGGGAGGAGCTGGAGAACAGCTCAGGATCCTCTCTTCTGCTTCAGTTGTCCGGCATCATGTCCCTCGCGCGGACGGAGCCCGAAGAACAAGTCCTCCGCGAGCGGGTCGCCGACCAGCGGCAATACGGATTGCTCTGCGACTGGCTCGAAGCGGATGAAGCCAGGGACCACCATCCCTGGCTCCCCGAAATCCGCGGAGCACTCTTCGCTCCCCAAGACGGTGCCGTGGATCCCGCCCGGGTCGTCGAGGCGCTCATCGCCAACGGCGATCGACTCGGGGTGCAGCGGGTGAAAGACAGGATCACCGGACTCGAGACCGCGAAAGGCCGGGTGACCGGCGCTCGGGGGAAGGAACGCTACTCGGCGGGGACCGTGATCCTCGCCGCGGGCGCGTGGACGGGACGGGTGGAGGGTTTGCCCAGGCCGGCATCAGTCGAGCCGGTTCGCGGCCAGATGATCGCCTTCGAACGTCCCGGCGCGATGGCGGACGCGATTCTCTACAGCGGCGGTCGCTACATGCTCACCCGGGAAAATGAGGTGATCGTCGGCAGCACGATGGAGCACGCCGGCTTCACCGCGGAGGACTCGCCGGAATCGATCTCGAAAATCACCGGGAGCGCGGTGGACATGTGTCGCCTGCTCGCGGGTATTTCCCCGGCGCGCACTTGGGTCGGACTCCGGCCCGGCACGCCCGACGGGTTGCCGATCATTGGTCGGGAGCCCCGGTGCGAAGGGCTGTGGTATGCGACGGGACATGGGAGGAACGGCGTGCTGCTCGCCGGAATCACCGGGATCGTGCTGGTACAGATGATGGCCGGAGAGGCGACGCTCGAGAGTGTGGCGGCGTTCAAGCCGGAGAGATTCTGGGACTGGTAGCTGGAAGACCTGAGGACCGAAAGACCGAAGGGACCTACTCGGGAATTCTATGGCTCCGTTGCCACCACGCGGCGCCCGCTGAGCAACGGTCCCGAAACAGTCTGGTGTGCTCCGCTCGGCCATTCGATCTCGATCCGTTCCGCCTGGGCGGCTTCTCCCAACCCGAAATAGAGTGGCAGCGCGCTCTGGGCCAGGTAGCCCGAGCGCCCATCCATCGTCTTCACGAGTCGCCGGCCGTCCGGGAGTACCACCGTCACGAGAGATCCGAGTCCCTCACGGTTCGACTTCGTTCCGGTGAGCGTGACCTCGAGCCAGTGGATTGATCGCCTGGCTGCAAGGTCGCTGACCAGAACCCGGGGCTCGGATCCGAATTCCTGGGTCACGATGTCGAGATCACCGTCGCCGTCCAGGTCGAGGATGACGGCGGAGCGCGAGCCCAGCGTCCCGATGACCTGGCGATGGCCGTTGTTGTCGATGGGGCCACAGGTGGCTTCATGTGTGCCCGGACGGGCACACCCGAGGCAGTGGATGTGGTTGGAGTCTGATCCCTTGCAGTCCAGCGTAAACCAGACCTGGGTGGTCATCCCCGCGGGACGCGGCTCCACCCCGAGGAGAAACTCCGCGGGGAAAAACCGGCGACCGGCTTCGTTGAGCAGCAGCGCGTTGGGCTGATACCGATAAGGGAAGTTCATGCTGGACGCGATGAAAATGTCGTCCCATCCATCGGCGTTGAGATCGTCCACGCTCGGGCCCCAGGGCCAGTAGCTCTCCACCCCAGCGGCATCGGAGACTTCTTCGAAGGTTCCACCGCGATTGGCGAAGAGCCCGTTGCCGAAGACCAGGCCTCCCTTGCCTTCCGGGAAGAATTTTCCCTTCATCGACGCGGAGTCGGACTTGCGCTCCTCACCGGCCATGTCCATCGGCATCAGGTTGGTGTGCATGTCCGAGTGCATGTCGGTGACGAACAGGTCGAGGCGGCCGTCGCCGTTGTAGTCGAAGACCTTCACTCCCATCGCGCCCCAGGGCGTGGCGGGAAAAAACTGGCTGGTGGCATCGTGGAAGCGCTTGCCGCCGTCATTCAGCCAGAGATGGTTTGCCCCCTGCATGCTCAACACGTAGAGGTCGGTCCATCCGTCGCCGTTGGCGTCCAGCGGAGTCGCGTCGCCCGTCCAGCTCCAGTCCACCAGGCCAGTGCCCTTGCTGACGTCCCGAAACCGGTTGCCGCCAAGGTTCCTGTAGAGGATGCTCGACTCCGCCCGGTCGGGAAACAGGTGACCGGAGAACGCGTCGTTGAGGCCGACGTAGTAACCGCCCCAGCCTTTCTGGTCGGTGGTGTAGCGGCCCACGTTGCTCACGAACAGGTCGACGCGGCCATCGCGGTCGTAGTCGAAGAAGACCGCGCCCGAGGAGTGGCCGACATAGCCCACACCGGCGGCTTCGGTGATGTCGCGGAAATGTCCCCTGCCAACGTTCTCGAACAGGCGGTTTCCATGCCGCACGGTGGTGAGGAAGAGATCGGGGTCGCCGTCGTTGTCGATATCGGCAAAGGATGCGGCCACGGCAATCGCGTTCTCCATCACGAGACCGGCCGCGGCGGTCATGTCCTCGAACCGGCCGTCTCCGAGATTTCGGTATAGTGGGCTCGAGCCAAGCTGGGAGACGAAGTAGAGGTCGATTCGGCCGTCCCCGTCGACATCCGCCGCCGAGACGCCGGTGCCGTGGTCGTAGTGATCGCGCTTGTGCTCGATCCCGGCGTCGTCGACAAACGGGTTGTCGAAGGTGATTCCGCTCCGGGCGGAACGATCGGTGAAGGTGAAGTCGTGGAAGGCTGGTGATGTCCGGGCCCGCTCGACTTCCCGATCGTAGCGGGCCTGAAACCATTCGAGCCCGGGGATGGGGCGATTCGGACCGGCGGCAGATTTCCGGACGCGCGCGTAAGCTCCCGGCAATTGGCACCCGACGGCAAGGCACAGTGCCGCCATCGTGAGGGTCGTGCTGGTCCTGTTCCTTCGTGAATGCATTCGACCGTTGGTGAGCTCACTCCGGATACGAGGAATTCCGGACCGCAGTTTCCGTCGGTTAAGAGAGCGCTGAAGGCACCAATCCGTTCTCCATCACCGGTCGTAGAACAGGCAAACGGGGAACCTCAGAAAGGACACCCAATGCTCTCGCGCCGCCTTGTTCTCGCCGCTACCGGTTTCGCCGCCGCCAGCACGGCCGGCCTCCTGCTTGCTTCCGATCACCAGGATACGCCTGAAGTCGAGCTGAACGCGGGGTCCGACCTGACGGATGTGTACGCCTTTCCGAGCCCGACAGCGGGCCGGATCGTGCTCGTCATGAACAGTCGCGCCTTCCTCACGCCGGCGCAGACCGGATCGGCGTCGTTCGACAAGAACCTCCTCTATCAGTTCAAGGTCGACAACAACGGCGACGCAATCGAGGACAAGGTCATCCAGGTGACCTTCTCCGGCAGTGGCACGACCCAGCAGGTGCAGGTGCGCGGACCGATCGCGCCGCCGGTCGCGGGAGCCATGAACAACGAAGTCGGCACCGGAACGCCTTCAGTCTCGGGCCAGGTCAACGCACCGCTCGGCACCACGACGGGCGTGCAGGTGTTCGCCGGCCCGCGCGACGATCCGTTCTTCCTCGACCTCGAGCAGTTCTTCCGCATCGTGCCCGACCGGAAGCCGGCAACGGGTGCCCTGTCGCAGCTTCCCGACGCGCCATCCGCTTCGGCGTTCCGGCCGGCAGGACAGGCCGTGAACTACGTCGCCGGATTCAACCTGCTGTCGATCGTGGTCGAATTGCCGATTGCCGATCTCACGGCGGGCGGCCAGCCGAAGCTGGGCGTGTGGGGAACGATCTCACGATAGGAGTGAGGAGTGAGGAGTGAGGAGTGAGGAGTGAGGAGTGGGACCTTGGAGACCTTGGAGACCTTGGAGACAAACGATGCGCTTCCGATACGCGATGATCGCCGCGCTGGCCCTGGTGGCCGCCTGCGATGACAACGACGACAACGGCATGACGGCACCCGATGGAGCCCGGATGTACAACCAGGTCCAGCGGCTGGGGAATCCCCTGGTGAGCGAAGTGTTCCTGGCCAAGCGGAGTCACCCGACCCACGGCTCGATCGGCCCGGCGCAGGATGCGGCCATCATCGGCGCGGAGTTCACGAACTTCGTGCGCACGGTGGCTGGGCGGAAGGAAGCGGTCGCGAATACGCTCGCGGCGGTGCTCCTGCCCGACATGCTGATCGTGCAGACGAACAAGGCGACGACCAGCGCCGGGTGGCTCAGCTGGGCACTGGCCGATGGATGGGGCGGAAGGAAGCTCTCCGATGACGTGGTCGACGCCGGGCTCGCCGCGCTCTTCGGGTCGCTCCTCGACGCGGATAACGTCTCACCCGGACTCACGACCGACAACGTGGGCAGCGACAGCCAGTTCCAGCAGACGTTCCCCTACCTCGCGAATCCGAACTGAGCATGTCGCGCTCCATCCGGATCTTCTTGGTCGCGGCCATCGCTGGGGCGGTTGGGGCAGTTGCGGTGGTTGCGAGTGCGAGGAGCCGCTCGCCTGCACGCGCGGGTGCCGCCGGAGCGGAGCTGCTGAGGATTCGCGAAGCGGACATCGCGTTTTACGCGCGCCGAGTCGTGGCGGACCGGCAAGGCGCACTGGACCGGACGCGGCTTGGCGCCCTGCTGCTCGAGCAGTCGCGCTACACCGGGGACGAGCGGGCACTCATCCGGGCGGAGTCGCTGGCCCGGGAGTCCCTCGCGCTCCGAACCGCGCACAACGCCGGTGCCTGGCGACTGCTGGTCTCCGCGCTGCTCGGGCAACATCGGTTCACCGCGGCGCTCGAAGCCTCGGAACAGCTCCTCGCCATCGACCCCGACTCACCGGGTGCGCGCGCGACGCGAGGAGAAATCCTGCTCGAGCTGGGGCGGTACCAGGCTGCGGACTCAGTCTTCGGCTCACTGGCGATCCGGCGCAACGACCCGGCGGTCTCCCCCCGATACGCGCGCTGGCTCGAGATCCGCGGGCATGGAGGCGAGGCGCGTCGCCTCCTCGAGCAGAGCCGGGATGACGCGACGCGCGGTGGTGCCAGCGCGGACCAGCTGGCCTGGTTCGACCTCCGACTCGGTGATCTCGCGTTCCGCTACGGCAAACGCGTCGAAGCACTGGATCACGTGGAGCGGGGACTCGCTGTGTTTCCCGGAGACTGGCGTTTCCTGGCGCTCGCGGCGCGAATCGAGCTCGCCAGGCATCGGGCGAAGCGCGCCATCACCCTGGGAGATTCATCGCTCGCCTTGCACCTCGATCCCGCCACCCTGGCGACCGTTGGGGACGCATGGCTCGCCGAGGGCGATTCGGCGCAGGCCGACTCGTATTTCAAGGCGCTCGAAGGCGCCTCGGGAACGGCACCGAGCGGTGGTTTTCATCGCGCCTGGTACCTGGCGCTCCTCGACCACAATCAGCGCGTTCCAATGGTTCTCCAAGCGCTGACCCGTGAAATCACAGCTCGCCCTGATGCGTACGGCTGGGACCTGCTCGCGTGGGCCCGCTATCGCGCGGGGCAGATCCCTGCCGCGCGGGAGGCGATCGACAGCGCGCTGGCGATCGGGACCGGGGATCCACTGATCCTCGGCCATGCTCGCGCGATCAGAGAGGGACAATGACAGGGCTCGGCCTCTACATCGGCATGGGGTTTCGTCATATCACCGCCATCGGCGCGCTCGATCATCTGCTGTTCCTTGTCGCGCTGGTCGCCCCGTACAGGTTGAACGACTGGCGGCAGCTCGTCGCGGTGGCAACGGCATTCACGGTTGGTCACTCGATCACGCTCGCCCTCGCGATCACGAACGTGGTCAGGCTTCCGACTCCGCTCATCGAATTCCTGATCCCACTCACCATCGTCGCGGCCGCGGTCGGAAACCTGCGGCAGGCAAGCGCGCCTCGATTCGGCCTGCAGCGGGCCGTCCTCGCGGGAGCCTTCGGCCTCATTCATGGTGCGGGGTTCGCGAATTTCCTGCGCTCGATGTTCCTGGGCCCGGTCGCGCTTCCTCTGGTCTCGTTCAACATCGGGATCGAGCTGGGGCAGCTGGTGATCATCGTTGCCTCCCTGCTCCTGTTCCGGGTCGCCGATTCCGTGGTCGCCGTGAGGCGTCGCGCAATCCTGGCCTCGGTCATCGTCGGGGCATGGGCGGTCACCATGGCCGCGCAGCGGGTCCCGTGGTAACTGTTTCGCTCGCCGCCCTGCTCGCCCTGCATCCACTGCACGCGAGCACGGCGCTGGTGGAGATCGCGGCCGGGTCAGGTTCGATCACGCTTCGCGCCTTCGCCGATGAGCTGCCCTGGACGGGAGACTCGGTCGGGGTGGCTTCATACCTGGAGACCCGCTTTCTCGTCGTTTCGGGCGGACGCCGCATCGCGGTCAGGTTCATCTCGGCGCGGGACGAGGGCGACGCGGTGGTCTTCGTGCTCCGACTCGACGAGTCACCCCCCTGCGACAACCTCAGGATCTGGAACGGCATCCTCGCCGAGCGATACCCCGATCAGGTGAACCTCGTCCAGTTCCGCTGCGGGGGCCGCAGCCGCCAGCTGGTGTTTTCCGCGGGGGACGGGGCCAAGGCGCCGTGAACACGCGAGGCGAGCAGGAGCGCGGGGGATGGACCGGCCCGGTTTCGCCGGGTACAATGCGCGGAGCGTCGCCGGAGATCACGCGCCCGCTCACGATCACGATGGCCACCCCCTCGATGTCTCCCGGAAACGAACCCGACCGGCGCCTGGTGGAACGGATGGCGCGGGGAGACGAGCAGGCGCTCGCGGCACTCTATGATCGCTTCGGACCCGCGCTCTATGGCGTGGCGCTCCGAATCGCCGGGGAGCGTGCCGATGCCGACGAGATCGTGCTCGATGCCTTCCAGCAGGCGTGGCGCGACGCGGCACGATTCCGGGAGGAGCGTGGGTCGGTCGGCGCGTGGCTCACCATGATATGCCGGAGCCGCGCGCTCGACCTGGTGCGATCGCGGGTCCGGCGCGAGCGCGCGGTCAATCGCGCCGAGTCGGCCGGCGGGGGTGAGCCACCGGCGATGGGGCACGGTCCCGCCGCGACGGGGGGAGTCGCCGAGGCCGGTGAGCGGGGACGCGTGCTCGCGGCCGCGATGGATCAGCTGGCCGCTCCGCAACGCCAGGCAATCGAGCTGGCCTTCTTCGAAGGCCTGTCGCATTCCGAAATCGCGGAGCGGCTGCGGGAGCCGCTCGGCACGATCAAGACCCGAGTCCGGCTGGGCATGCAGAAACTGCGCGACGCGCTCAGGTCGTATTACTTCGAGGCGAGCCCATGAGCGACGCGATGCCCGACATGCGCGACCTCGCACCGGCCTACGCCCTCGGCGCGCTCGATGGCGAGGAGAAGCGCGCCTTTGAAGCGGCCCTGGCCACGAGTCCCGAGCTGCAGCAGGAAGTCGCCGAGTATCGGGAGCTCAACGCGGTGCTCGCGGCCGGGCAGCCGGCGACACCGGCGGCCGAGCTGCGGGAACGGCTGCTCGCGCGGGTGCGGGCCGAGAAGGTGGTCCCACTCGCCGCGCGCAAATCACCGACTCGTCCGCTCTTCGGGATCCTGCTTGGGCTGGGCGTCGCCGCGAGCACTCTGCTCGCCCTGGGTCTGGGCCTGCGAGTCCGCTCACTGGACCGTGCGCTTGCCTCCCGCGACAGCGTGATCGCGTTGCGCGAAGAGAAGCTGTCTGAGCGGGAGCGGACACTCAATGCGATCCTCGAGCCCGGTACCGACCTCACTGTCCTCACGACTCCCGGCGACCGCCCGCCCGGGATCCAGGTCTTCCGCGACAAGCCGCGGAACCGGCTCATCATCCATGCGTTCCGGTTGGCGCCTGCCCCGACCGGCCAGGCCTACCAGCTCTGGATCCTGCCGAAGGGCGGAAACCCGATTCCTTCGAGGGTGTTCAACTCCGAAGCCGACGGTCACGCGCTGGCGGAAGGCATCGAAGTACCGCCGAACATCGTGGTGGAGGGGTTCGCGATCACGCAGGAGCCCGCCGGCGGATCACCGCGGCCGACCAGCGCGATCCTGCTTTACGGCAAGGTGATCACCGAGTAGCGGCCGGAATCCAGCGGCCGCGGGCCATCACTCCCTCGATGGCCCGGGCGTTCCGGATGTTCACGAGTGGATTCGCCGAAAGCAGGATGAGGTCCGCGCGATTCCCCGGAGCAATGATGCCCGCGGGCTCCGTACCGAAATATCGACCCGCGAATTCACCCGCCGCGCGGGTTCCCGCCACCAGCGCCTCGTAGGGCGTGAGACCGGACTCCACCAGCATGCGCAAGTCCTCGTGAATCGATGCACCGGCGAACATGCCGGGGATCGTAGGACTGTCGGTCCCGAGCAGGAGTCGCACGCCACCGCGCTGCAACGCGAGCGTGAGCTGCTTGAGGAACGGGAGCGCGGTGAGAGTTCCCGGGCGCGTGATGTAATCCGCCTGGCGCCAGCGCTGGATCCAATAGGGTGAAAGGTTCTTCGCCTCGGACAGGGCGAAAAACGAATCGACGACCGGCGGCTTTCCCCATTGGAGGGTGATCGCCTCGAATGCGCTCAGGTTTGGTACCACCGTCACGTCGTTCGTCTTCGTGAAATCCACCGCCCACGCGACCGACGCAGAGTCGCGACGACGCCGCAGCTCGGCGTAGCCGTATTCCTCGGCGTGCACGACCGCGACCTGCCCCATCTGGAAGGCGCGCTCGAGACCGACACTCCGCACCGCGTGACCGAGGACCGGAAGCTTTCGCGCCCTGGCCTCGTCCATGGCCGCGGCGAACTGGTCCGCGGTCAGCGAGTTGTAGACCTTGATGAAATCGAAATGGGCCTCCGCGGCATCGGAGACCGCGCGACGAGCATCTTCGACGGTCGCGGCGGTCGACATCCCTCCGACGCCCGCCGGGCCGTTCACGTAGTAGCCCGCGTAAATCTCCGGCCCGGTCATGAGTCCCGCGCGGATCGAGTCCCGCCACCCGATGAGGGCGGTTCCGGGACTACCCATATTGGCAATGGTCGTGACGCCCCAGGTGAGGTAGAGGGCGAGGTCATCGCGTTCGGCAACGTGGGTGTGGAAGTCGGCGAGACCGGGCATCAGGAACCTGCCCCGCCCCTCCACCCTTCTCGCTCCCCGGGGGACCTGTATCCGATTCGAGGGCCCAATCTGCTCGATCTTCCCGTTTCGGACCACGACCGTTTGCTTCGGGACGAGGTCTGGTGACCGCATGCTCAGGACGGTTACTCCGACGAAGGCGATGACCGAATCCGGCCCTGGAGCCGGGGCCTGGATGAGGAGCAAACCGAACGCTGCGAGCGGGGAAATCGGCATTCAGGAGATGCCCTGCGAGTGGAGCCGGTTGCGGGTTTCAAATGGAGCATCAACCCCGTTCCGGGGATATACTTAGAGCCGTTCTTCAGCGTCGGGCCGGAAGGCCCCGGAGGAAGGTTTTGGCACTACCCCTCGTTCAGCTCGGCCGTGCCCCCGCGACCCCCAGCAATCGTCCGGTCCCGGTCGTAACCCCGCTCGCCCGGAAGCCATTGTGGCTCAAGGTGAAGGCGCCAGGCGGCGACAGTTACCTCCACATCAAGCGACTGATGCGGGAGCTCGGGCTTCACACGGTATGTGAAGAAGCCCGCTGTCCCAACATCGGTGAGTGCTGGGAGCACAAGGCCGCGACGTTCATGATCCTGGGCGATGTCTGTACCAGGAACTGCGCCTACTGCGCCGTCGCACACGGGACGCCGAAGCCGTACGACCCCGTCGAGCCGGTTCGTCTCGCGGAAGCGGTGGCGGAGATGGGACTGGCGCACGTCGTGATCACGTCGGTCGACCGCGACGACCTCGAGAATGGGGGCGCGGAGGCGTTCGCGGGCTGCATCACGGAAATCCGTTCCCGTCTCCCTGAGACGACGGTCGAAGTGCTCATTCCCGATTTCAAGGGGAGCGAGCGTGCCCTCAAGCTGGTGATGGACGCCAGGCCCGATATCCTGAACCACAACCTGGAGACCGCCGAGCGGCTCTATCCGATGGCGCGGCCGGGCGGCCGGTACGATCGCGCGCTCCGGCTGTTGGCGAATGCGCGGACGCTGGGCGGACCCGAGGCGCTCACCAAGTCGGGGATCATCCTCGGCATGGGCGAGGAGTGGGATGAAATCCTCACCGCGATGCGCGATCTCCGGCGGAGTGACGTGAACATCCTGACGCTGGGCCAGTACCTTCGGCCGACCGATGGTCACCTTCCGGTCGTCCGGTTCTACCCGCCGGCCGAGTTCGACGAGCTGCGCGACGCGGGGCTCGCGATGGGCTTCACGCACGTGCAGGCGAGCCCGCTCACGCGCTCGAGTTATCACGCCTGGGAGCAGGCCAAAGCCGCTGGAGCAGGCGCTCCCGAGAACGAGGGAATCAGCTGATGGCGACTTCCGCAGTCTCGCGCCCGAAGGGTGCGTCCGCGCCTGGCGCGGAGGACTTGAAGAAATACCTGCGCCAGATGGTCCTCATCCGCCGCTTCGAAGAGAAGGCCGGCGAGGCCTACAGCCTGGGCAAGATCGGCGGCTTCTGCCACCTCTATATCGGACAGGAAGCGGTCGCGGTCGGGACGATCGCCGCGCTCCGGAGCGACGATTATCTCATCTCCGCGTATCGCGAGCACGGCCAGGCGCTGGCGCGGGGCATGACACCACGCAGCGTGATGGCGGAGCTCTTCGGCAAGGTGACCGGATGCTCGCGCGGCAAGGGCGGGTCGATGCACCTCTTCGACCTCAAGCTCGGATTCATGGGGGGACACGGGATCGTGGGTGGACAGATCCCGCTCGCGGCCGGGATGGCGTTCGCCTGCAAGTACCGCGGCACCGACCAGGTGGTCACCTGCTACTTCGGTGAAGCGGCCGTAAACATCGGGTCGTTCCACGAAGCCCTCAACATGGCCTCGCTCTGGAGGCTGCCCGCGATCTTCATCATCGAGAACAACGGCTACGGCATGGGCACCGCCGTGGCCCGGGCGAGCGCGAGCCTCGACCTCTCGCATCGCGCCTACTCGTATGAAATGGCCAACGAAGTCGTGGACGGCCAGGACGTGCTGACGGTGCGGAATGCGATGGAAGTCGCGGTGGCGCGGGCGCGCATCGAGAAGAAGCCGACCCTGCTCGAGATCCGCACCTACCGCTACGTGGGGCACTCGATGTCCGACGCGGCCCACGGGACCTATCGCACCAAGGAAGAAGTCGAGGAATTCCGGAAGCGCGACCCGATCGTGCTGCTCCGCGACCGCCTGATGCAGGAAGGCCAGCTCGACCAGGCGGGCTACGACGCCCTCGAAAAGGACGTCATCGCCGAGGTGGAGGACGCGATCCAGTTCGCCGACTCCTCTCCCGATCCCGAACCGTCGGAGCTGTTCACCGACGTCTACGCGCCGGGAGCCTGAGCCATGGCCGTCATCACGTATCGTGAGGCGCTCAACCAGGCGCTCCGGGAAGAGCTGCAGCGGGACCAGAACGTCTTCCTCATGGGCGAGGAGGTCGCGGAGTACGACGGCGCCTACAAGGTGAGCCGCGGACTCCTCAAGGAATTCGGGCCGATGCGGATCGTGGACACGCCGATCGCGGAGCTGGGCTTCGCCGGCATCGGGGTCGGCGCGGCGATGGTCGGCCTCCGCCCGGTCATCGAGTTCATGACCTGGAACTTCGCCCTGCTCGCGATCGACCAGGTGGTCAACGCGGCAGCGAAGCTCCGCTACATGTCGGGCGGGCAGATCGGCTGCCCGATCGTGTTCCGCGGACCGGGCGGATCGGCGCTCCAGCTCGCGGCGCAGCACTCCCAGGCGTGGGAGTCTTGGTATGCCCACATTCCCGGCCTCAAGGTGGTGATGCCGGGCACGCCGGCGGACGCGAAGGGCCTCCTCAAGAGCGCCATCCGGGACGACGATCCGGTGGTGTTCATCGAGGGGGAGATGCTCTACAACGCCAAGGGTGAAGTCCCCGAGCAGGAGGAGTTCATCATCCCGCTCGGCAAGGCCGAGGTGAAGCGCGTGGGAACCCACGTGACGATGATCTGCCACTCGAAGACGGTGAACATCGCGCTCAAGGCGGCAGAGCAGCTCGCCGCGGAGAGCATCGAGGCCGAGGTCGTGGATCTCCGGACGATCCGTCCGCTCGACACCGAGACGATCCTGGCTTCGGTCGCGAAGACCAATCGCGCGGTCGTGCTGGAGGAGGGCTGGCCCTTCGCGGGGGTCGGCGCCCAGGTGGTCGACCTGATCCAGAGCGAGGCGTTCGACCTGCTGGATGCCCCGGTTCTTCGCGTGACCGGCGCCGACGTGCCCATGCCGTACAACAAGCAACTCGAGCGACTCGCCAAGGTAGACGCCGCGAAGGCGGTGGCCGCGGCGAAGCGCGTGCTCTACCTGGCCTGACCCATGGCGACCAAGGTGTTGATGGAGGCGCTGTCCCCCACGATGGAAGAGGGACGCCTCGTCGAGTGGAAGAAGAACGAAGGCGACGCCGTCGCGCAGGGCGACGTGCTCGCGGAAGTCGAGACCGACAAGGCGGTGATGGAGCTGGTGGCCCGCGCGGCCGGGACGCTGATCAAGGTAGAGGTCAAAGGTGGGTCCACCGTTCCCGTTGGCACCGTTCTCGGTCTCATCGGGGAAAAGGGCGAGGTAGCGACGGACGGACGGGCAGGCGGGCAGGCGGGCGGAACGGCCGCTGCCCCCGCCCCGCCTTCCTCCCCTGCCCCTGCCCCT
>DATEOL010000307.1:0-8864 GCA_035274025.1 Gemmatimonadales bacterium
GGTGCGGGGCGCGCTTGCTCTCGAATGCACGGTGCATTCGGTCAGCATCTTCTCGCGCAAGAACTACTTCTATCCCGACCTCCCCAAGGGATACCAGATCTCCCAGTTCGACCGGCCGCTGGCGACTGGAGGCAGGCTCCGGATCGAGTCGCCGGAGCGGGGGGCGATCACGATCGGGATCACCCGACTGCACCTGGAGGAGGACGCCGGGAAGTCGCTGCACGATCGATTCCCGGGACTGACCGCGGTCGACCTCAACCGCGCCGGCGTTCCGCTCGCGGAGATCGTGAGCGAGCCCGACATTCGCTCGCCCGGCGAAGCGCGTGCCTACCTCACCGCGCTCAAGCAGGTACTGGTCTACGCCGGCGTCAGCGACGCCTCGATGGAGAAGGGTCACCTGCGGGTGGACGGCAACATTTCCGTTCGCCGGGTCGGCGCCGAAAAGCTCGGCACCAAGACCGAAGTGAAGAACGTGAACAGCTTCGCCAACATCGAGCGCGCGCTCAGCGCCGAGCGTGACCGCCAGATCGCGGAGCTGGAGTCGGGCGGGACCATCCGGCAGATGACGCTGACGTTCAACGCGGCGACCGGCGAGGTGCGGGCCCTCCGGTCCAAGGAAGAGAGCCACGATTATCGCTACTTCCCCGATCCCGACCTGCCGCCCCTGGTGGTATCGCAGGAGAAGATCGAGGTCGAGCGGGCGGCGCTGCCCGAGCTTCCCGCCGCGAAAATCGCGCGCCTGGTGAGCAGTCTGGGCCTTCCGGCCTACGACGCCCAGGTGCTGACGGCCGACGTCGACGTGGCGAACTACTTCGAGGCGGTGGTCGCGGCGGGCGCGGAACCCAAGGCCGCGGCAAACTGGATCATGACCGAAGCGCTGTCCGGGTGGAACGCGAGCGGCGCCTTCGCCGTCCCGGCTCCCGCGCTCGCCGCGCTCGCCGGGCTGGTGAAGGACGGCACCGTGAGCCTCCAGGCCGCGAAGAAAGTCTTCGCCGAGATGGCGGTCACCGGCGCCGCGCCGCTGGCGACCGCCGAGAAGCTCGGACTGGTCCAGGTGCGAGATACCTCGGCACTCGAGGGATGGGTCACTGAGGTCTTGGCCGCGAACCCCGGCGAGGTGGCACGATTCCGGGCCGGCGAAACGAAGCTGCTCGGATTCCTGGTCGGCCAGGTGATGAAGAAGAGCCAGGGCAAGGCCGATCCCAAGGGGGTTCAGCCGGTGCTACTCCAGGCCTTGAACGGTGAGCAACGGTGAGCAATAGTCAATTGTCAACGGTCACTGGCTCCGTCGCGTCGGTGGAGTCGATTCGCGCGTCGTTCCCCGCGCTGCGCCGGCGGCACGAAGGCCGGGACGTGGCGTACTTCGACGGCCCGGGCGGGACCCAGGTGCCGGAGCTCGTCGGGCGCGCGATGCTCGACTACCTGTATCACCACAATGCCAACACCCACTGGCATTATCCCAGCAGCGAGGAGACCGACTCGCTGATCGCCGCCGCGCGCGACGCCATGGCCGACTTCCTGTTCTGCCGTCCGGAGCAGGTGGTGTTCGGCTCGAACATGACGACGCTGACCTTTCACCTCGCCCGCGGACTGGGACGCCGCTTCGACAAGGGCGACATCGTCGTCGTCACCGACCTCGACCATCACGCCAACCGGGCGCCATGGGAGGCGCTGGTTGCCGAACGGGGCATCACCCTCCGGGTGGTCCCGTTCGACCCGGCGGGCGGGGAGCTCGACTGGAAGGCGCTGGAGCGATCGCTGGAAGGTCGGGTCCGGCTGCTTGCCATCGGCGGTGCATCGAACGCGCTTGGCACCATCAACGACGTCGCCCGGATCTGCCGGCTCGCCCGCGAGCGTGGCGTCCTCACCTTCGTCGACGCCGTGCATTACGCGGCGCACGCGCTGGTCGACGTCAAGGCGATCGGCTGCGACTTCCTAGCCTGCTCCCCGTACAAGTTCTACGGACCCCACGCCGGCGTGCTGTGGGGGAGGGGCGTGCTGCTGGAGGAAGTGCCGGTGCCCAAGCTGGTGCCCGCGCCCGACACGGCGCCGGAGAAGCTCGAGACCGGCACGCTGTCCCACGAAGCGATCGTGGGCTCGGGGGCGGCTGTGGATTTCCTCGCCGGACTCGCTCCCGGCGGCGCCACGCGACGCGACGCCCTGGTCCGCGCGTTCGCCATGCTGGAGGAGCGCTCCCAGGAGCTCTTCCGTCACCTGTGGGTGGGACTCCGCGGACTCAATGGCGTCACCCTCTTCGGCCCGCCACCGGGCCGTCCTCGCACCCCGACGCTGTCGTTCGTGGTCGCGGGACACAGCAGCGAAGGGGTCGCCCGCCACCTCGCATCCCGCGGGCTCTTCCTCTCCCACGGCGACTTCTACGCGCTGACGGTCGTGGAACGGCTGAAGGTGGAAGGGCTGGTTCGGGCTGGCTGCGCCTGCTACACCACGGAATCCGAAATCGACCGGCTCATCTCCGGCGTCGCCGAGCTGACCAACTGAAGAGCACAGAGCACAGCGCACAGAGCACGGTTACTCCCCTGGAGTTTCCCTGCTCCGTGCTCCGTGCTCCGTGCTCTCCACCGCCCATGGCTTGATCAGGGTCGAGTCGGCAAAGTAGCCGGGCAACTGCTTCGGCAAGGCGAATTGCTCCTCGGCGGCCTGCACCAGCCTGTCCTTGTCGTACCACGCCCCCTTCAGGATCTCCGCTCTCCGCATCTGCTTCGCCTGCCGAAGCGGGCGATGACCCGAGGGGTCGAGTGACCGCGCCAGCGCGTGCTCGTCCGCCAGCGTCTCCATCGTCGCGTCATAAGCCGTTCCCAGGTAGCGCTCGATGTCCTCGTCGGTGAGGAGCCAGCGGCTCCGCTCCCGCGCGGTCTGCATCGCACGCTGCCAGGTGCGGGTGTGCGCCAGGTGCACGATCCCGCGGAAGATCCGCCGGTTGGTCGGCACGCTGAAGATCGTGGGCGAGATGATCCGCTCGAGGTGCCGGTCGGCGAGGCCGTGGTCCAGCCGGATGATCTCCCGCGCCTGCGTGGCGTAGCGATCGGTAAGGTGGGTCTCCGCCCGGATTTCCCAGTAGGTGTGGCCCATCGAGCTGGTGCTGCTGGTGAGGAGCAGCTGGCGGGGCACGTAGAAGTTGTGCGCGACCGTGTCCGCCGAGAGATGTGCCAGGTAGCCCAGTCCGAAGGCGCGCAGCGCGTCGGACTCGGCTTCCGTGTACACCTCCTGGCCCACGTGCCAGAAATGCGAATGGCGCCCCGGCGGAACGAAACGCTTGGCCAGGGAGATGTCGGGCGCGATGCTGCCGTAGAGGAAATCGTACGGGAAGGCGTGCAGCAGGTCGGCCGTCACCGCCGGCAGCAGGTGCAGGTTGGCGAGGATCGACTCACCCAGCCAGATGTGGGTGCCGGGAGTCCAGGCGTACGCCTGGTCGGGAAAGAGCATCGCGACGAGCAGGATCAGCCCGAGCGCCCAAACCATCCTCGATGCTACGCCACCCCGGGATTCCGGGGAAAGCTTCATCGCCGTCCGCCCCGCACCAGCAGTCGCCGGATTCGTCCGATGATGCCCGCGCCGGTCCGGATGCTCCGGACCCGCGACGCCACATCGAGCGCGGTGTCCTCCAGCTCGTCCTGCATGACTTCGGCGAGCGCGTCGAGGTCCTCCAGGCGCTCGCGGACGCGATCCACCCCGCGTCGCACATCGTGGCGGATCTCGGAGCTGGTACGGATGACCTCGTTGGCTTCAGTCTTGAGCTGGGAGGCGAGGCTTTGGGCCTCTTCGGACATGGCCCGCACGCTCCGCAGCGTGGGCTGCAGCTCTTCGCGCAGCTCGCCGACTTCCTTCGAGAGCGTATCCAGGGCTTGCGCGGCCTCCCGGCCGACGACGGCGGCCACCGCGGCGATGACGATGAATGACAATGCGATTATGACGAGTGCGATGGCCATGGTCGGGCCAACCCACGCGGCTTCGAGGATGATGCTGAGCACCGGGTAGAAAGTCGGTGTCATAGCCGGAGATAATAACCGCGAGCTCCATGGTCCGCTTGACGCGGGCGGAGGATCGCCGCGAGGTTTGCCGCCATGCCGGAACGATTCCTGGTCCGCGGCGGCAGGCCGCTCGCGGGCACCATCCGCCCCGCGGGCAACAAGAACGCGGCGCTGCCGATTCTCGCGGCTACCCTGCTGGCTGACGGCCCTGTGGACCTCGGGAACATTCCCCGGATCCGCGATGTAGAAGCGATGCTGTCGCTCCTCGAGCATCTCGGCGCCACCATCGAATGGACCGGCGCCAACCGGGTCCGGGTCGACGCGCGGAATGCCCAGTCGCGACCCCTCGATCCCGACCTCTGCGCCCGCATCCGGGCCTCGATCCTGCTGGCCGGCCCGCTCCTCGCGCGGTTCGGCTCGGTCCAGCTTCCCCCGCCCGGCGGTGACGTGATTGGCCGGCGCCGGATCGATACCCACGTGCTCGCGCTGGAGCGGCTGGGCGCCACCGTGGATGTCGGAGACCGCTACGAGATCGAAGCGAAGCAGCTGGTCGGAAGCGAGATCTTCCTCGACGAACCCAGCGTCACCGGCACCGAGAACGCGCTGATGGCCGCGGTGATGGCGAAGGGACGCAGCATCCTCCGCAATGCCGCGAGCGAGCCCCACGTGCAGGACCTGGCCCGGCTGCTGGTCGCCATGGGCGCCTCGATCGACGGGATCGGGACCAACACGTACGTGATCGAAGGCGGCCAGCCGCTGCACGGCGCCTCCTATGATATCGGTCCCGATCATATCGAGATCGGCAGCTTCATCGGGCTCGCCGCGGTGACCAACGGCGCCATCACGATCGATGGCGTGCGGGGGGACGACCTGCGCTCGACCCTGCTCGGCTTCGAGCGACTCGGGGTGCGGCCACGGCTCGACGGCGCCAAGCTCCACGTGGATGCCAATCAGGAACGCCGCATCCGGCCCGACCTGGGTGACCACATCCCCAAGCTCGAAGACGGACCGTGGCCCGCATTCCCCGCCGACGTGATGTCGATCGCGCTGGTGACGGCGACCCAATGCGAGGGACTGATCCTGATCTTCGAGAAGATGTTCGAGTCGCGGCTCTTCTTCGTGGACAAGCTCATCGGGATGGGCGCGCGCATCGTGCTCTGTGATCCGCATCGCGCCGTGATCTCGGGTCCGGCCCCCCTCCGGGGCCAGACCGTCGAGTCTCCCGACATCCGCGCCGGCATGGCGATCCTCCTCGCGGCGCTCGCCGCCGAAGGCGTGAGCACGATCAACAACATCGGCCAGATCGATCGTGGCTATGAGAAGATCGACGACCGTCTGCGGGAGCTCGGTGCCGACATCCAGCGCGTCAGTTAGTCACGAGACCGTCGTTGCCGGCACGGTCCCACGCTTCGAACTGGAAACGTGGAAAGAGCGTCATGGCGTTGTCGCAGGGATCACCGGTCGGGGGGAGGGCACTCCTGGCTTCGACCTGGGTCTCTGGACCATGCAGCCGGTGGGCCAGGTGATGCAGCGGTGGCGCGATCTGCGCCGGTGCCTCCCCGACTTTCATGCCCAGGTGTTCGCGATCCAGTGTCACGGGGCAGACGTCGCGTGGCATCAGTCCAGTGGCTACGGATGGCGCATCCTGGAATCGCTCGACGGCCATGCCACCTCTGCCGCGGGACTTCTCCTCGCGGTCTCGATCGCCGACTGCATTCCCGTCTATCTCGTCGATCCCGAGGCTCGGGTCATCGCCCTGCTTCATGCCGGCTGGCGCGGAACCGCCGGACGGATTCTCGCCCGCGGCGTCGAGGCCCTGGTCGCCCACGGCGCCACGCCCGATCGGATCGTGATGCATGCCGGCGTCGGGATCTGCGGCGCCTGCTACGAGGTGGGCAGGGAAGTGATGGAGGGCTGCGGCCTCGAGGCCCCCGGCGAAGGGCCCTGGCACGTCGACCTGCGGCAGGTGCTGGCCGACCAGGCCCGCGCGATCGGCATCGACCGGGTCACGATCTCCAGCTACTGCTCGGCCCATGACGAAGGGCTCTTTTTCAGTCACCGGCGCTCCCGCGGGGCGGACGGACGGATGGTTGCCTACCTCGGGATCCTGCCCTAAGCTTCCGTTAGCATGCAGCGCACCCGCTTACCGCTCGTCCTTCTTCTGCCAGCACTTGCCGCCTGCGGGTTCGGTGACACCACCGAGGCCGATGGCAGCCCGCCGGCCATCCAGATCACCAAGCCCGAGGGGACGACCGTGACGGACGTCGTGGACTTCGCGGCCAACGTGATCGATGACCGGGGCGTTCAGGTCGTGGATTTCCTGGTCAATGACGTCTCTATTGGCACTGACTTCGTCGAGCCCTTCGAGGTCAAGTGGAACACGGTCAACGCACCGAACGGGACGACGCTCCTCAAGGTGGTCGCGAAGGACTTCTCGGGAAATCAGTCGGTCGTCACCAAGAACGTCACGGTCCAGAACGGCCCCAACTGACGGCCCGAGTTGACGGCTTCCCCGCAGGGGGGTAGCTTTGCGGGGCTTGTTGGGGAACGTGCCTGGCAGTCCGACGGATGAGGGGAGTTCCCCCTCATTTTTTTTCATCCCACGATGACGATGCCCCCGGATTTGGCGCGGATGCTTCGCGACGAGGTTGACCGGCTGGGCTTCGAGCTGGTGGATGTGCGCGTCGGCGGCCCTCCGCACCGGCGTCACCTCGCCGTTCGTATCGATCGCCCCGGCAGCCGGCCTGGCTCGGGGGTCACTTCCGAAGACTGCACCTCCGTCACCCGGGCGCTGCTGGCGTGGTTCCCCACCGCGCGGCCCGGTGAAGTCCTCGATGGCATCGAGGTCTCCTCTCCCGGAATCGAGCGGCCGTTGCGCTGGATCGAGCACTGGCGGCGCTACGTCGGCTCGCGGGTCCGCATCCGCGCGAAGGGACTGGGGAAGCAGGTTGGCGTGCTCACCGCCGTGCCGGACGACACGCACGTGACGGTGACTTTCGAAGGGATGGGCGAGCGCGTGTTCGCGCTGGATGACATTCAGGAAGCGGTGCTGGCCGCGGATTGGAATGCGCGGCGGTCACCACGGGAGATATGAGGATGGCTGGTTCAACCGAAATGCTGGCGGCCTTCAGGGAGCTCACCAACGCGAAGCAGCTCGATCGCGGGGAGTTGCTCGCGCTCCTGCAGGATGGCATCCACGCGGCGCTGGCGCGGAAATTCGGGCCCAACGTCAAGTTCGAGATGTCGGTCGACGAGCTGCGGGGCGGCATTCGCGTCGTCCGCCTCCGTCAGGTCGTCGACACCATCGAGGACTCGAGCTGGCAGATCGGGGTCGACGATGCCCGCGACATGGACCCCGAGTTCCAGCCCGGCGACATGCTCGAGGAGGAAGTCCCCTTCGAGGAGTTCGGGCGCCTCGCGGTCCAAGCCGCCAAGCAGCGGATCATCCAGCGGGTGCGCGAAGGCGAGCGCAACAAGATCCGCGACGAATTCGGCGACAAGGTGGGCGAGCTGCTTTCCGGCGAGATCCAGCAGATCGAGCGCGGCAAGCTGGTGCTCATCCTCAACCGGTTCCGGGAAGCCGAAGCCATCATTCCCTATCGCGAGCAGAACCACCGCGAGCATTTCCACCAGGGCGACACCATCCGCGCGGTGCTCAAGCGCCTCGAAGAAACGCCCAAGGGCCCGCGCCTGATCCTCTCCCGCGGCGATCCGATGTTCGTTGCCGCGCTCTTCAAGCTCGAGGTCCCGGAAATCGCGCAGGGCGTCGTCGAGATCAAGGCGATCGCGCGCGAGGTCGGCAGCCGCACCAAGGTCGCCGTCATCTCCCGGGACGATGCGATCGATCCGGTCGGCGCCTGCGTCGGCCTCAAGGGCTCGCGGGTCCAGGCCGTCGTGAACGAGCTCAACGGCGAGCGCATCGACATCGTGCCGTGGTCGCCCGACCCGGAGCGCTTCGCTCGCCTGGCGCTCGCGCCCGCGCGCGTCGCCCGCGTCTTCTCCGACCCGGAGAGCAAGACCATCCAGGCCGTGGTCGACGAGGACCAGCTCTCCCTCGCGATCGGCCGCAATGGCCAGAACGTGCGGCTGGCCTCCGAGCTCACCGGCTGGAAGATCGACCTCTACTCCAGCCGCGAGTGGCTGGAGCGGGGCGGCGAAGGCCCGCTGTTCGCGCCGATTCCGACCGAAGAGGACGTGGTCAGCCAGGTGCCGCTCGCCGAGATGGAAGGGCTGTCGCCCGACCTGCTCAAGGTGCTCAACGACGCCGGCTACGCGCTCCTCACCGACGTGCTCGACCTCGAGCGTGACGACATGCTCAAGGTCGCCGGCATGACCGAGGGGCTCGCCGACCAGCTGCTCGCGTTCCTCGCCGAGCTCGAAGGCGAGAACGCGGCCGACGCCGGCGGTGCTTCGCAGGGATGAGTGACGTGCTGGGCCTTCTCGGTCTCGGGCTCCGGGCCGGGAAGGTGATCGTGGGCGTCGACGGGGTGCGGACCGGGCTGCGTGCCGGCAAGTGCGTGCTCGTGGTGGTGGCCGCGGACGCGAGCCCGCGCGCCAGGGAAAAGGTGGTTCGGCTGGCGCAGGGACGCGGTGTTCCCAGCGTCGTCGGGCCAGGATCGGCGGAGATCGGCCAGCGGCTCGGCCGGCCTCCCGTGATGGTGGTCGGTGTGCGTGACCCGGACCTCGCGCGTGGTATTCGCGCCGCCGGGAACAAGTCAGCAGTCGGGACGGAGGATTGAGTGGTCAAGACGAAAATCCAGGATCTCGCCGAAGAATTCGGGATCAGCTCGGAACAGCTGATGGGGCTGCTCCGCGACATGGGCGTGAGCGCGCGCAGCGCGTCCGCCAGCCTGGAAGACACCCAGGTGTCGGCGG
>DATEOL010000308.1:0-2355 GCA_035274025.1 Gemmatimonadales bacterium
TCCGTTACATGGTTCGGGCCGCGATTTTTCGGTGGAGCTTCATCTCAGCGGGTCATTTCAGAAGGCCACCCGCGTGCTCACCGATGCGGCGATCCGCGGCGGCACCGGATCCGGCGCTGCAGGAGGGCATGCCGGTGCCGTTCCCGGAGGAAGTCGAGGCGTAGTCAGGAGTCGCGATTCGCGAGTCAGGAGAGGCGCCCGGGAGAGATCCCGGGCGTTTTGCCATCGTAGACCCCACCGAAGCTCGATCGGCGTCCCTTCTCGCCGGTTGGCCTCCGCAGGTGATGCTGCTCCTGGTCTCGAATTCGGACTAGTCCGGAAGTGTTAGGCTCAACATGCGGGTCCTGATTCTCGATCTCATTCGTCAATATAGGTGTTGTCACCCGCGGACTTCCGGGTCCAGCCGCGAATGTGGCGGCCGGAACCGCATCATGATGGAGGATGCATGTCCAACGTACCTGTTTCTGTCGCCCTGGGCCTGATCGCCGCGCTCGTCGCCAATCCGACGGTCTGGACGGCCAAGCTCGACGGCAAGGACGGCAGCAAGATCTCCGGCACCGCTCGCGTAGAGACGATTGCCCCGGTCACGCCGCCGCGTGACAGCGCGATGCCGCCGGCCACTCCGATGAGCGGAGCGGACGAGGTTCGCGTTACGGTCACCGTGAACGGCGCCGCCCCGAATTCGACGCTCTCCTGGAACCTCCGTTCCGGCGAGTGCAGTGCCAAGGTTGCCGAAACGAACACGGTCGGTGGAGCCACCGGCTCGATCAAGGTGGATGGCCAGGGGTCCGGCACCGCGACGTCGCAGGTGAAGGCGACGCTGCCGGCCGGTGGTGACCTGCACATCGCCGTCAACGACGGTGGCAAGGTCGCAGCCTGTGGTGACCTCGAGGCCTCGAAGACCAGCACGGAAGAGTGAATTCAGTTCGGACCGTCTGACCGTTTGACCGAGGCGCCCGGGGAAGATCCCGGGCGCTTTTTTTGTCCTTCCATCCCCCGAGAGTACTTTTTGGTGACCTTCCGATCGACAACTGAACCGGGGGACCGATGGTACTGCTCTTCGCCGCGACCATCGCGGCTTCAGTGCAAGCCGCCCAGACCGTCCAGTACGACGTGTACAAGACCGGCATCCGGATCGCCGAGCTCACCACCGGGCCCCGGACCTGGTCGATCCGGAAGCGTGATCCCGCGAGCAACACCTGGTCCAAGCCGGTCTCCAGGGGCCCGGCCCAGATTTCCGGTGACACGGCGTTCGCGCTCTGGGGCGCCATCCGTAGCCTCCCATCCCGTGTCTCCGCCATCGGAAAGCTCGACTGGCAGAACACCGAGCTCCTCGGCTGGCCCGACCGTAACAGCATTTACGAGCGCCATCGCTGGCTCACGGAGACGGTCGCTCGAAAGTCGGTGCGCGCCGGGCACTGGGCGCGCCGCGACGCATCGGCACCGATGGACCTGGTCATCGGCCCAGACAACAGGCTGATCGCGGGTTACGATCTCGGAAGCGATCTGGTGATGGTCCGCCGAGGCTACGAGTCGTTCACGACGGTGGGGAAGTGGAACGACCCGAAGATGTCGCCGGCAAAGTACGGGTACAGGGCGCTCCCGAAGCAGATGGTCCCGATGGAGGACGGCGTCAAGCTCGCGACGCTGGTCTACTTGCCCGACGGACCCGGCGCCGAGGGGCCGTTTCCTGTCGTGTTCATCCGAACGCCGTACGGCATCACCGGCTTGATCAACGGATTGTGGCATTACGCCTCACGAGGCTATGCGGTGGTGCTGCAGGCGACGCGCGGGACATTCTTCGCGGACAGCAGCGGGAAATCCGAAGGATTGTGGGACGACGTAATCAACGAGCCGCGCGACGGTCGGGTGGCGCTCGAGTGGATCGTCAAGCAGCCCTGGGCCCAGCCGAAAATCTGCATGCAGGGCGGATCATTCGTCGCGTACACCCAGTGGACCGCGTCGATGGCGAAGAACCCGGCGCTCAAGTGCCTGGTCCCCGAGTCGTCGATGGGCACGGTCTTCAGTGACCAGCCTTACATGGGCGGCAGCTTCGTCCAGGGCATGGCGTACTACATGTTCTTCATGTTGAACGAGCAGCTGCTCCCAGGGCGGACCTGGAGCGAGGTCATGCATCACCGGCCTCTCATCGATCTCGACAATTTTGCCCTCGGCAAGGAGATCCCGTCCTGGAACAAGGAGATGACCCACAGCACCAACGACGAATACTGGGCGATCCAGGACTGGTATCGGGGGACCGAACCGCGCGAGTTCTCCGCGCTGATGATAAGTGGTTGGTGGGACGATGACCGACCGGGCACCGAGAGCAACTGGGCCCTGATGAGCAAGTACGGC
>DATEOL010000309.1:0-11129 GCA_035274025.1 Gemmatimonadales bacterium
ACTGGTAGCCCTGAACCCCCAGCGCGGCGACCACTGTCTCCGCCTGGGAATAGAACCGTCCGGTGCTGTCGGGCTGGAGATCCTGGACGGTGAACTGGTGGTCGCCGAGCCATCGCACCATGGGCGTAGTCCCATGGGTTCGCACCAGATATCGCACGATGTTGGCCGCCTCCGCCGATCGCTCAACGTCCGCGTCCGGGGCGATTGGCGTGATGCGTCCACCGGAGATCGCGTGGAGTGAATCGAGCACGATCGCCAGCCGGGTGAACTGGCTCCGCCTCGAGACCTCGTAGGCCCCCCACGGCCCCGCGAAGATCGCGGCGGCGATCGCGGCGAGTGTCACCGGAATGACGATGAGATTGAGTCGCCGCCGGACAGTGAAAGCAATCGCGATCCCCAGGAGCCAGAGCGCCAGGAGGGCGAGGAAATAGCGCTTCTCGGTGACACCGTACTGGTCGATCCGCTTCCAGATCGCAAGCAGCAGCATCACGGCGGCCGGAAGCACGGCAGGCCAGAACCAGCGCTCGAACAGCGAGGCCCAGGGCGCTTCGTGCCGGGTGGCCGGTGGCCCCGAGAGCAGGAGAGTCAGCACCCCGACCGAGGCCGCGCCAGACACCAGCCATCCAATCCAGCCGCTGGGCCACTGCCCCGTCACCACCACCTTCACGAAGTAGGTGGTGAGAATCAGGAGATAGATCGTCGTGAGCGGAACCAGCACGAAGCGGGCGAAGGCCCGGAGGCCGCCGGGCCACGAGGCATCGGGCTCGAGCGTCTCGAGGTCCTTCGGCACCCCCGCCAGGAAAAAGAGCGGGTGAAAGAGGAACGCCATCGTGGCCCAGAGCCGGGCGTAGCTCCGGTCGGGCACGCTCGCGCCGAAGAGCTTGTCGAGCGCGAGGAGCGCCAGCGAGAGTCCCGCGAAAAGCGCGCCGGCGTAAACTACGCCGAGGAGCCAGCGCTCGAAGATCCGTCGGTTGAATTGCCAGAAGGCGTTCGGCTCGCGGCGGCCCAGGAACGGCACGAACGCGACGAGGAGATGAATGAGGATCGCGAGGTGCAGGAACCGGCCGGCCTGGAGCTCTTCGGTCCAGTGCGGAAAGCCGAGCCAGTAGAGCGGGATGACGAGCGCGCCGATCAGCAGGCCGCCCCACTTGGCGGTCGCGGGCCGCTGGACCCAGCGTTCGAGGGCCACGGTTCCCGCGACGCTCAGTGGCAGCGCGAGCAATGCACTCGCGAAAACGCGCATCGCTTCCTCGTCCTTCGTGCTTCGGGCGCCAATCCAATCGAAGGCGGCGATGATGGCGAGCACCGCGGCAAGCACCGGTCCGGGGAACCGGACGACGGCGGTCCGGGTCCCGGCGGTGATCTGGTCGAGGGATGGCAGGCGGAGGCGCATGCGCTGGAAGGAAGGTAATGGGCTGGTGGGGTGCGCTACACCAGCCATTACCTGCGGGTCCGCCGGCCTTCTCTTGCCATGCGGTTCGAAGCAACTTCCAGCCGATCGCCACAACTGGAGGAGTCGCAAATGTCCATCGGAACCGACCTGCTCCCCGAGTGGGACCAGGAGATGCAAAGCACCCGTCGCGTCATCGAGCGCATGCCCAGCGACAAGGGCGACTGGAAGCCGCACCCGAAATCCTTCTCCCTCGCGCACCTCACCCAGCTGGTCGCGGGCATGCCCGGATGGGTCGTCATGGCCATCACCCAGCCGTCGCTCGACCTGAAGAGCGGAGGCATGGGGTACACCACGCAGACCACCGACGCTCTGGTCAAGGAATTCGACAAGAACGCCGCGGCGGGACGGAAGGCCCTGGAGTCGGCCCAGGATTCCGACTTCAAGCTGCCCTGGTCGCTCAAGATGGGGGACCAGGTGCTGATGACGATGCCGCGTGGCGCGGTCGTACGGCAGACGATCAGTCACCTGTCGCATCATCGGGGACAGCTCACGGTCTACTTGCGACTCCTCGACGTGCCCGTGCCCTCGATTTACGGACCGACGGCGGACGACAAGGGCTGGTGATGCAGGACATCCTCGACGCGCTGCTCGATTCGTGGGACCGCAACAACACGATCCTCAAGAATCTCGTGCTCGCACTACCCGAAGACGCCCTCGACCTTCGCGCGACCAGCACCAGCCAGACCATCGGCGGCCTGATCGCGCACATGCATTACTGTCGGGTCGTCTTCGTGAAGGAGGACGCGCCGGAGTCGGCCATTGCCATCCCGGACGACCACTGGCGCTCTGAGCAAGACCCACGCCGACTCGCGGTCTTGCTCGATGAAAGTTCCGCGGTGGTGAAGAATGCCGTGCGGAAGCGGCTCGCGACCGGGCAGCCGATGGACACCCACTACGATCATCCCATCCTCCTGCTCCAGCACATGATCTGGCACGAAGGCTATCATCATGGCCAGATCAAGCTCACGCTCAAGCAGGCGGGCCAGGCGTTCGACGACGAGGAGATCGGCGCGATAACGTGGGACGTATGGATGGACAAGGCCGACGGCGGGCAGGCGGGCGGACGGGCAGGCGGGCAGTAATTCCACAACCGACGGGAACCATGCTGCGACAACTCTTCTCTTCCCGCCTTGCCCCGCTGCTCGTAAGCGCGGGCATTGCGTGCTCTTCACCCGCGCCGCATCCCGACGTCATCATCGACGGCGTCACGATCATCGATGGAACGGGGGCGGCCCCTGCCCCCGACCGCGCGGTCGCGATCCGCGACGGGCAGATCACCGCCATCGGCCTCTCCGGCAGCCTGGCCCCGGGTGACAGCACCGTCCGGGTCGACGGCCGCGGGAAATTCCTGATCCCCGGCCTCTGGGACATGCACGCGCACGCCATGGGACTCGAGGAGCACGCGTTCCCGCTCTTTCTCGCCAACGGCGTCACCTCGATTCGCGACATGGGGGACAACCTCGAGACCTCGGTCCGGATGCGGGAGGCCACCCGATCGGGCCGGGCACTTGGCCCTGAGATCCTGATCGCCGGGCCGGTGCTCGATTCGCCCTTCCTGGTGAAGGCGGTCGAGGGAACGGTCTACGCCGGCGGGCGCGCGGCCGTCGCGGATTCCGCGAGCGCGGTCTTCTGGGTCGACAGCCTGAGCCGGGTACCGGTGGACCAGATCAAGGTCCACAGCATGACGCCACGCGCGGCGTACTTCGCGATTCTCGCCCGCGCGAAGCAGCTGGGCATCCCCGTCGGCGGCCACATCCCGGACAGCATCGCCCCGCGGGAGGCGATCGAGGCCGGCCAGCGCACCATCGAGCACACCTGGAAGCTCTCGCTGGCAATGTCGAGCCGGGGGGATGAGATCGCGAAGTGGGAGCTGCACGCGATGCAGCAGGCGATGGATAAGCCTGGCCGCCGCGGGTTCGGTCCGGTGGTCATGCTCCGAGCCGCCGCTGACGATTCCGGGCTCGCGTCCTTTGATAGCACCCGGGCGGCGGAATTCACGGCCTGGGCACGGGACCGCGAAGTGTGGTTCGACCCGACGCTCGCCGTGATCCAGGCGGTGTATGACGTTCCCGGCGCGTCCGACACCACGGAGCTCCGGTACATGCCGCCGAGTGCCATGCTGGATGAGCGCCTGACGCCGCCGATCCTGAATCCGACCGCGGCGCAGATCGAGGCGATCCAGCGGAAATACAAGGCGGACACCAGACCCATCGAGGCATTGATCGCGGGCGGTGCGAAGTTCATCACCGGGACCGACATTCCGGTGAAGCCGCTGGTCCCGGGCTTCTCGGTGCATCACGAGCTGGCCGCCCTGGTGAGCGCGGGACTCACGCCGATGCAGGCGCTCGAGGCCGGGACGCGGAATTCGGCCCAGGCCGCGGGACGCGGGGCACAGGTCGGCACGATCGAAGCGGGGAAACGCGCCGACCTGATCCTGCTCGACGCCGACCCGACGAAGGACATTTCGAATACCAGGCGGATCCGCGCCGTCCTCACCAAAGGCAGGCTGCTCGACCGCACGAAGCTCGACAGCCTGCTTGCCGACGCGCAGGCATTTGCGAAGGCCGATACCGCGAGGAGGCAGGAGCAATGAACCGGTAAGATCTACGTCGCGGACGGGAGTGAGCAGTAAGAAGTGAGCAGTGAGCAGTGAGCAGTGAGCAGTGAGCAGTGAGCAGTGAGCAGGCATATCTTTCGTACGCACGGTACCCTGCTTACTGCTCACTCCTTACTGCTCACTCCTCACTGCTCACTCCTTACTGCTCACTCATATGCAAACTCGCGAACTCGGCAGGAGCGGTCTCAAAGTCTCGGCCCTCGGCCTCGGATGCATGGGCATGAGCTTCGGCTACGGCCCGGCAGGCGACCGGAAGGAGATGATCACCCTCCTGCGAACCGCCGTCGACCGCGGCATCACCTTCTTCGATACGGCAGAGGTCTATGGGCCATTCACCAACGAGAAGCTGGTGGGTGAGGCGCTCGGACCGGTTCGCGACACGGTCGTCATTGCCACCAAGTTCGGTTTCAAGTTCGGTCCCAACGGGCAGCAGGTAGGCGTCGACAGCAGGCCCGGGCACATCCGCGAGGTGACTGAGGCGTCACTCCAGCGGCTCAACATCGAGACGATCGACCTGCTCTACCAGCATCGCGTCGATCCCGATGTGCCGATCGAAGAGGTTGCCGGCACCGTGAAGGAACTGATCAAGGAAGGAAAGGTCCGCCACTTCGGACTTTCCGAAGCGGGAGCCAGCACGATTCGACGCGCGCACGCAGTGCAGCCGGTGACCGCCCTGCAGAGCGAGTACTCGCTCTGGACCCGGGGTCCCGAAGCTGAGATCCTGCCGACCCTCGAGGAATTGGGCATCGGGTTCGTGCCGTTCTCCCCACTCGGCCGCGGCTTCCTCACCGGCAAGATCGACCAGGGCACCGCCTTCGACAGCTCCGATCTTCGCAACAATCTGCCCCGTTTTACCGCGGAGAATCGCGAGGCGAACCAGACGCTGGTCGCGGTGCTCACGCGACTGGGCGAGAAAAAAGGCGCAACCCCGGCTCAGCTCGCGCTGGCGTGGCTCCTCGCGCGGAAGCCCTGGATCGTGCCGATCCCCGGCACCACGAAGCTCCATCGCCTGGAGGAAAACATCGGCGCGACGTCCGTCGAGCTCAGCGCCAACGACCTGCGCGAGATCGAGGACGCGACATCAGGCGTGACCGTGCACGGCGCCCGCTATACGGCGCAGATGGAAGCGCGGACCGGGCTCTAGTGGACTCTAGTGGGAAGAGAAGGGTGATCACGGTGCGGATCTTCCACTCGGGGCACCGTCGGGACTTTCGATGTAGTACCCCGCCCCACCACCCACCTGCATCGGGCGATGCCGCAGGTCCATCCCTTCGGCTGGGCCGGTGAGAAGAATCCCTCGAACAGGATGTCGCTGAATCCCGAGGTCGGCGCGAGCCCTTCGCCAAGCGACGGCTGGCTCAGGTACGGCAGGATGATCCGCGCGATGAAGTTGGTCTTGGGGTTGAGGCTGAACGGCATGACGGGCTGGAAGTTCAGCGTGAACCTCGAGTCGTCACCGGGCCCGACACCCTCGTCCCAGTTGAGCTGGAACGGCACGCTCACCAGGCTGGAGACCGGATTCGAGAGCTGCTTCGCCAGGTCCTGGGCGTTGTGCTGCTGTGGCTGCTGAGCGAGTGCCGGGGATACAGCAAGAACGCCCAACGTGACTTGAAGCAGGAGACCGCGCACGACTACCTCCCGTTTATTTGAAGTGTAGGGCCTGCGAGGTGCCACGACCACCCTGCTGGGATATGTTCTTGCATGCCTGACCCGGACTTTCGCGCGCGCTGGCGAATCGAGTCCGAAGAGCCGCTCGCGACAACTCAGCTTGCACGGTTGTACGCGGTGACACGTGCGGATGGAACCCGCGCGGTGCTGAAGATCGCCGTTCCGCACATGGAAGGCCTCCACGAGGCGGAAGGTCTCCGGTTCTGGGACGGTGACCCCACAGTGCGCTTGCTGGAGCATGATCCCGAACACCACGCGATGGTGCTGGAGCTGTGCGAGCCGGGAACCACCCTCAGGGAATTGCCCGAGCCGGAACAGGACCTGGTCATTGCGTCCCTGTCGCGACGCCTTTGGGACAAGACGGTCCGACCGCTGCCCGGTCCTTACAGGCCCCTTGCCATGATGATCGAGCACTGGGCCACTGAGACCATCAAGCAATACCCTTGCTGGACTGATCCGGAGTTGACCCGGGAAGGACTGCGGCTCTTCGAGGAGCTGTCCCGGCCATCACATGAGGATGTGTTGCTGGCCACCGACCTGCACGCGGGAAACGTGCTCCGGGCCCAGCGGGAGCCCTGGCTGGTCATCGATCCGAAACCATTCATCGGTGACCGCGCGTATGATGCAACGCAGCACCTGTTCAACTGCAGGGACCGCCTGCGCGCCGATCCGGAAGGGTTGATCCGCCGCTTCGCCGGGCTCCTCGAGGTGGATTCCCTGCGCGTCAGGACCTGGCTCTTTGCCCGGGCGGCCGCGGAACCGCGGGATGACTGGGGCGACGACTGGATGGGCCTGGCGAGAGTTCTCGTTCCTTGAGAGGCCGACATGTCAAAAAGCACGTTGCTTGTACTGCTCCTGATCCTCCCGTCCTCCCGCCTTCCCGCCCAGGCCGCGAAGAGTGACTCCGCCGCGGTACGACAGGTCGTCGAGCGGTACCTCCACGGCCTCAAGTTCAACGACACACTCGCCCTCGGCGAGGCGTTCTGGCCCGACGCCAAGCTCTACTTCACCACGCGCGACGGCCAGCTCGGCCAGCTCACCCAGGCGAAGTGGTATGCCGGGTTCGCCGGCAGCATCGGCAAGGAGGAGAAGGGCGACCTGCGCATCACCGCGCTCGAGGTCACCCGCGACATCGCGTCAGTGAAGGTCGTCGAGGACTACGACAAGACGCGCTATACCGACTACATCTCGCTGGTGAAGTGGCAGGGCCGCTGGAAGATCGTGAACAAGATCTACACGGCCGAGCCGCGCTGAGCGTGCGGATCGTCAACTGGAACTGCTGCCGCGGACGGCACGAGGCCAAGCTCCCTCCCCTCCTCGGTCTCAAGCCCGACGTCGCGGTGATCCAGGAGACGCCGCGCCCCGCGTCGCAGCTCGCCGCGAGCCAGCTCTGGCTCGGCACCAATGAGAAGTCGGGACTCCTCTGCCTCGCGTTCGATCCCTGGCGGCTCACGCCGGTGGAGGGACTGGTCACCGAGCGGGAGTTCTTCCTGCCCGCCACGGTGACTGGCCCGGGGAACTCGCGCTGCAATCTCCTCGCCGTGTGGACCAAGGGCGGCAAGCAGTATCCCAAGTACACCCGCGAGTTCCAGGAGGGGATGTCGTTCTATCGCGACTTCATCGCGTCTGCGCCAACCATCGTGGTCGGTGACTTCAACGCCTACTGGTACGACGACAAGGAGCCGTTCCGGCAGTATGGGCTGGTGAGCGCGTACCACGCCTGGACCGGCTCGTCATTTCGCGAAGAGAAGCATCCGACCTACTACTTCTGGTGGCGGAAGAAGCGGCCCTATCATTTCGACTACTGCCTCGTGCCCCGCCGCTGGAGGCGGCGGATCGAACGAGTCGAAGTCGGTACCTACCGGAAGTGGACCGGCGCGGGACTCAGCGACCATTGCCCATTGGTCGTCGACCTGTCGTGAGCACCCGACGGGAATTCCTCGAGATCGGCACAGCTGGAATCCTGGCCACCCGACTGCAACGGTTCCGGAGGAGAGAGAAGCCGGTGATCAAGGCGATCGTATTCGACGTGTTCGGAACCTGTGTCGACTGGCGCTCTTCCGTCGCGGATGAAGTCAACGCGCTCGCGAAGCGGAAGGGCCTGACCGTCGATGGTGCGAAGTTCGCCGACGCGTGGCGGTCACAGTACGGGCCCACGATGAACCGGGTCCGCACCGGCGAGATTCCCTGGACCAGGCTAGACGGGCTGCACCGGATGAGCCTGGACAAGCTCATCGTGGACTTCGGGCTCAAGGGCTTGACCGAGGAGGAAATCGCCGACCTCAATCGTGCCTGGCACCGCCTGCGTCCGTGGCCCGATGTCGTGCCTGGCCTCACGCGGCTCAGGGAGCGATTCATCATCGCGCCGCTCTCGAATGGCAACATCTCCCTGATGACCAACATGGCGCGGAACGCCGGCCTCCCGTGGGACTGCATCCTCGGCGCCGAGCTGGTTCGACACTACAAGCCGGATCCGGAAGTGTATCGTTCCGCGCCGGAATTCCTCGATCTCGAGCCGGGCCAGGTAATGATGGTCGCCGCGCACCTCGGTGACTTGAAGGGCGCCGCCGCGGTTGGCCTGAAGACCGCATTCGTGCCGCGACCGATGGAATACGGTCCGAATGGGAAGGCGGACCTGAATCCGGAACCGTGGGTCGACGTCACGGCAACCGACTTCCAGAAGCTCGCGACGGTCCTCCCGCAGTCCTAGCATCTCAACCGGAAGAGAAAACAGGAAACCGCCGCTTGCACGCGGTGTAACACCTGTCAAACACCGGAGGCGGAGGCCACGAACTTCGCCGAGCAGGACGGTCGCCTGGACGCGCTGGAGTATATCGGGCGGATGGGTAACCGGACGCCGCATTGACGCTAATGGCGGTCCGCAAGCGGAGCGATTCGACGCGGTGCTCGGTTATCGGTCTTGATCGCGTAAACCCGCGGTGCAGGAGCGGCATCACAGCGACATGAAGGACCTCCAGTACGCGCTGCGGGGGCTGCGGCGTGCGCCGCTTTTCACCGCGGCCGCGCTCCTCTCCCTCACCCTGGGGATCGCGACGGCCACCACGGTTTTCAGCCTGGTGAACGCCGCGATCCTCCGGCCGCCTCCCTTTCCCGAAGCCGATCGGGTGATGCTGCTCAACACGACGCAGCTCACCCCGGGCGAACCTCTTTTCCGCACCCGCTGGTCGTGGCCCCGGTTTCAGCTGCTCCAGAAGCAGGCGACTTCCTTCGAAGCGATCGCGTCGAGCTCGAACCAGGTCCTCACGCTGACCGGCCAGGGCGACCCCGAGCCCGTCGCCGTCGAGTTGGTCTCGTGGCGCTATCACGGCCTGCTCCGCGCGCCGATCATCCTCGGCAACGGCTTCACGTCGGCGATCGACCAGGATCCAACGCCGGCCATCCTCCTGGGCTACGACTTCTGGCAGCGTCGCTTCGCCGGAAGCCCGGACGTGCTCGGCAGCGTGGTGCAGCTCAACGGCGTCGCGCTCACTGTCGTCGGCGTGGTCGGACGGGGCTTCACCGGTGTCTCCGGGCTGGCACAGGCCTGGGTCCCGGCGACGCTGGCGCCGCAGGTCAGCTACCGCGACTACCTCACGACCAACCAGAACTTCATCACCGCAATCGGCCGGCTGAAGCCGGGCGTGACGGTGGAGACCGCACGCGCCGAGATGGACCTGCTGGGCCGGCGACTGCACGCCGAGATTCCCAACGACGCCGATACGCCGATGGACGTGTTCTCCGCGAGCCTCATGCCGCTCAACCAGGCGCGAGTCGATTTGGTGACGCGGCGCGCGCTGATGCTGCTGAGCGGCGCGGTAGGACTGCTGCTCCTGATCGCCTGCGCCAACGTGGCGAGCCTGCTCCTGGGACGGGCGGCGGGTCGCAGGAGGGAAATCGCGATTCGGCTTGCTGTCGGGGGCAGTCGGGGGCGGTTGGTGCGGCAGTTGCTGACCGAGAGCCTGGTGCTCGCGGTCGGGGCGGGAGTGCTCGGCACGCTGCTCACCGCGTGGACGCTGATGGTGGTCCGCATCCCGCCGACCCTGGCGCGGGGACGGAACTTTTACGGCGCGGTCGGGGAATTCGCGACGCCCGGAATGGACTGGCGGGTCGTGGCTTTCGTGGTGCTGGTGTGTGCGGTAAGCGTGATGATCTTCGGGCTCATTCCCGCGCTTCGCGCGACGCGCGCCGATCTCGTTACCGATCTCAAGCTGGGCGGAGCGCGCAAGGGCCCGGGAGGGATCGGACTCCGCGAGGTCGTGGTGGGACTGCAGCTCGCGCTCGCGGTCATGCTGGTGGTGGGCTGCGGACTCCTGCTCACCAGCTTCGCCCGCATGAAGGCGCAGCCGATCGGCTTCGATCCCGAGCGCCTGCTGACATTCATGCTGCGTCCATCGGAAGTGCGCTACCCTCCTGAAGCAGCACCCGCCCTGATCGATCGCGTGCTGGAGGAGATCCGCCGCGTGCCGGGCGTCGAGGGCGCGACGGTGGACGGCTGCGTGCCGCTCGCGATGCAGTGCGCCAACGCCCAGCTCTTCATCGCGGGAAAACCGTGGGCCCGTGAGAGCGACGCCCCGGGCGTGCTCCGTCACTACGTCTCACCCGATCACTTCACGACGCTCGGCATTCCGGTCCTGCGCGGCCGCGGCCTCACGGCAGACGATCGACCGGGTCGTCCCAAGGTCGTGGTGATCAACCAGAAGGCCGCCGATCGCTTCTGGCCCAACCAGGACCCCATCGGGCAGCGGGTGTGGTGGAACGGCGCCGAGGCGTTCGGCGGGGCCGACTCCTCGGCCGAGATCGTCGGCATCGTGGGCGACGTGGCGCACCAGCCACTGGATGAGCGACCGGTACAGCCCGATTTCTTCACGGCGTACGCGCAGTTCACCTATGCGAGCCGCATGGTGATGGTTCGGACGCGGGGCAAGCCCGAAGCGCTCGCGCGGCAGGTCGCGCAGGCCGTGCAGCGGGCCGATCCGTCGCTCGCCCTCTTCGATGTGCAGACCATGGAGCACCGCGCGCGGCTTTCGTGGTCGAAGCGGACGGGACAGACCACGGTGTTCACTACGATCGCCGCGATCGCGCTCCTGCTCGCGATCACCGGGGTGTACGCGGTCACGGCCTCGTTCGTGGCCAGCCGCACCAGGGACATCGGGGTGCGGATGGCACTCGGCGCGCCGCGGTCACGCATTGTCTCCGCGTCGCTGTCGCACACGGTCCGGCTGGGAGTGCTGGGCGTGATCGCGGGGCTGGCCGGCGCGGTCGCCACCAGCCGGCTGCTCCGCGCCACGTTGTACGACACCAGCCCCCTCGCCGCCGGGGTATACCTGGCCACGGCCGCGGTCCTGGTGCTCGCGCTGGTTGCGGCGAGCTACCTGCCCGTGCGGAAGGCGC
>DATEOL010000310.1:0-2466 GCA_035274025.1 Gemmatimonadales bacterium
TGCGGCTCGCCAAGGAAGAGGAAGGCGTCGGAATTTCGACCGGCGCGCATCTCTCCGGCGTGAAATCCGCGATGCTGATGCAGAACCACGGCTTCCTCGCCGCGGTCAACGGCATCGTTTCCTGCGCCCAGCTCTATCGCATCCCGCTGCTGATGATCATCAGCCTTCGGGGTGACTTCGGCGAGAAGGACCCGTGGCAGACCGAGGGAGGACTCGTCACCGAGGAGCTGCTTCGCGCGCTGCGCATTCCCGCGGCGAGGCTCGAGCACCCTTCGCACGTGAAGGAACGGATCCAGAAGGGCATGACGCTGGCCTACGCCTCGAACCGGCCCGTCGCACTGCTGCTCTGCCGCGACCTGATGTGGGAGGAAGCATGAAGCGGCTCGACGCGCTCCAGGCGATCTATCCGGAGCTGGAGAAGTCGATCGTCGTCACGATCATGGGCGCGGTGGCCGTCGAGCTGCAGTCGATCGGACACCGGCCGAACTTCTTCTACCTGCAGCACGCGATGGGCCTCGCCTCCTCCCTCGGCCTGGGCATCGCGCTGGCGCGCCCGGACGCCCGCGTCATCGTGATCGATGGCGACGGATCGGTCCTCATGAACCTGGGGGGCCTCAGCACCCTCGCGCGCTACCGGCCGCGCAACCTGATCCACCTGATCTTCGACAACGAGAGCCTGCTCTCGGTGGGTGGCTTCCCCACCGCGACCTCGACGGGGACCGACCTTGCCGGCGTCGCCGCGGCCGCGGGGGTTCCCCGCACCGCGACCGTGCGGGACCTCGAGAGCTTCACCAGAGAATTCAACGCGGCCGTCGCGGCGAACGATCTCGCGACCCTGGTCGCCAAGGTCGACGCCACCGGGCCGGCCGCGTTCCTCACCGACCTCGGCCTGCTCGAAAACCGCTTCCAGTTCCAGCGCGCCCTCCGCGAGTGGCCGCGGCCGGCGAGCGCATGATTCCGGGCTTCCGCCGACCCCCGGCGGGAGTGCACCCGCCGCTCGATTCGCCGGCGTATCGCGCGACATCGCTGCGGCACCCGAAGGAACCCCTCGTCATCGTGCCGCAGACCCTCTCGGAGCGCACGGGTCCGGTCTACGGCCAGGACACCGTCGGGCCGGGCGACCACGACCTTACCCGGCAGCACGCGGGCGAGCCCGTGGGCGAACGGATCATCATCGAGGGACGGGTCGCGGACGAGGACGGTGGCGCCATCCCGCACACCCTCATCGAGGTCTGGCAGGCGAACGCCGCGGGACGCTACGCCCACAAGGGGGACCAGCACTCCGCGCCGCTCGACCCGAACTTCTCCGGCGCGGGCAGGACGCTAACGGATGCCGAGGGAAAGTTCCGCTTCGTGACGATCAAGCCGGGCGCGTATCCCTGGCTCAATCATCCGAACGCCTGGCGACCGGCGCACGTGCACTTCTCACTCTTCGGGCCCAGCTTCCTCACCCGGCTGGTCACGCAGATGTACTTCCCGGGCGATCCGCTGCTCGCTTTCGACCCGATCTATCAATCGATTCGTGACGAGCGGGCGCGGAACCGGCTGGTCGCGGCATTCGAGCTGGACGTCACCGAGCCGGGCATCGCGCTCGGCTACCGATTCGACCTGGTCCTGCGTGGGCGGAACTCTACTCCAATGGTTGACTGATGACGGCGGACGGGCGGACGGGCGGGCGGGCGGACGGGCTGACTCCGTTCCAAACGGTCGGGCCGTACTTTGCCGTGCTTCCGCTCGAGGGAGAGAACTCCGCGTCAGCTGCCAGCACGATCGTCATCGAGGGAACGGTGCGGGACGGCGCGGGGGCCATCGTGCCCGACGCATTGATCGAGACCTGGCAGGCCGATGCCACGGGACGGTGTGACGCAGCCGACGCCTCGTTCCGGGGATTCGCCCGCGCCATGACCGACGAGTCGGGCCGCTACGAAGTACGCACCGAGATGCCGGGATCGATCGGGAAAGGGCACGCGCCGCACATCCTCGTCGGCGTGCTGGCGCGCGGCGTCCTCACCAGGCTGCTTACCAGGATCTACTTCCCGGGTAACGCCGCCAACGCCACCGACCCGGTGCTGGCGCTGGTACCCGAATCCCGGCGCGCGACCCTGCTCGCGAGTGCCACCGCGCCCGATCGATACCGCTTCGACATCATCCTGCAGGGCCCGGGCGAGACCGCCTTCTTCGATGCCTAGAAGCGCACAGCTTCTTCGCCTTATCATTGCAATTGTTTCTGGATTCATTGTCGCGCAGGCCCTGAGCGGCAGCGGGCTCACCCCGCCGGGACGGCGGATGGCCGGGCTCTTCGTGGCGGTGCTCGTCCTCTGGGCCAGCGAGGCCCTTCCGGTCGCCGTCACCGCGCTGCTCGGGCTCGCGTTGCAGCCGATCCTTGGCATCGCCACGGTCCGGGCCACGTGGACCTCGTTCATCAGCCCGGTCTTCTTCTTCGTGCTGGCGATGTACATCCTCGCG
>DATEOL010000311.1:0-3399 GCA_035274025.1 Gemmatimonadales bacterium
CGCGCCGATTCGCCCGAGCCGCGCGAGACCACCAGCTCGGAGCCGTCGGGGCTCCAGGTCGGATGCACGTACTCGCCGGGTTCGCGGGTGAGCTGGGTCGGCTCGCCGCCGGTCGGCGGAATTTTCCAGACCTGTCCCCCGCTGTTGTCGTCGACCGTGGCGAACGCGATCCAGCGTCCATCCGGCGACCATGAGGGCGAGACCTCGAACAGCGTGAAGCGATCGGACGTAAGCCGCTTCGGCGTCCCATTCGGCAGGTCCTGGATCCAGATCTTGCCCACAGCCTGGAACGCGAGACGCTTGCCGTCGGGAGACGCGGTCTGCCAGCGGGTGAAACGGGAAGTGAAGGCGGAATCACTGATGCGTCCCGGCGCGAACGCCTGCTCCGAGATGGTGCGTTTCACTTCCGCGGTGAACGGAATCAATGCCGTCTGCCCGGTCGCCACGTTCACGCGAGTGAACTGTCCACCGCGCGAGATGATGATCGCGGAGCCATCCGGCGTCCACGTGTAGCCGGGGAGCACCCGCAGGAACTTGAAGGTCTGGGCGAGGTCGATCTCGACGGGGTCGAGCACCAGGCGCTCGCGCCCGCTCATCAAGTCGCGCACCCAGAGGGCATTCCGTGGACCGTACTTGTGGCCCTTCCAGGAAATGGTGCCGTCGGGAATGCGACGGGTGAACGCGAGCAGCTTTCCATCCGGCGAAATCTCCGGCGCGACACCGCCGCCCGACGATCCCTGGACCTGCTGGTTGTGCTCGCCCGAGGTGATGGTGGAAATCTCCCCGGTGCGGAGATCCATCCGGCGGATCTGGGCCCCGCCCTTCAGCTCCTCGCGCGCGCCCGCCGCGTCGAAGTTTCCCGGCGTCGCCATGAAGAAGACGTAGCGGCCGTCGCGCGAGAGCGAGGGCCACGCGACGCCGGGCTGGTCCTTCACCAGCTCGATGCCCTGTCCGCCATCCTTGTGAAACATCCAGATCCCTGACGACGGCGGGACGGCGGAGCCCTGGGGAAGCTGGTCGCGCACGACCACGATGTAGTTCCCGTCCGCGGTCCACGCCGGCTGGGAGATCCGCACGCCCGGGTCGATGAAGACTTCGCGCGGATTGGAGCCGTCCGCGTTCATCACCCAGAGATTGTTCTGGCCTTTCCGGTCGGAGATGAACGCAATGAGCTTCCCGTCCGGCGAGATGCGCGGATGGGTGTTGATCGCGATTCCCGAGTTGCCCGTAAGGTTCTGCGCCGTCCCGCCCGCCACCGGCATCCGGTAGACGTTCGCGAGGAGATCGAACACCAGCCACTGGCCGTCGGGCGAGATGTCGACCGACATCCAGGTGCCTTCGGACGTCGTGAAGCTGATCTCGCGGGTCTTGCCGCGAGGTTGGGTTACGTCCCACTGCGGGGCCTGAGGAGTAGCCTGAAGGAGCAGCAGCAGCGCAAGCATTCATTGTCCTTGGGAATAGGTAGGGGCCGGGCATTGCCCGGCCCGCGGGCGAGGCAATGCCTCGCCCCTACAATCAGATCGCCGTGTTGATCCAGCTCACGGTCTTGTCAGCAAGCCACTCAAGCGTCTGTGCCCGCGTCATTCCACCGCGCACCGGCACCTTGAAATCATGATCGCCGTCCTCGAGCCACTCGACGTGGGCCCGGTCCCCCAGTCTGGCCAGCACCGGCTTGAGCAGGTCCGGCAGCGCGAGCCGGTCCTTCGTCCCCTGCAGGAAAAGCATCGGCTCGGCGATCCGGTGCAGGTGATCGGCCCGCGCGGTCCCGGGATCACCCACCGGATGCAGCGGGAAGCCCACGAACACGAGCCCGCGCACGTCCGCGAGCGGCTTCTCCGAGTGCGCCTGCGACGTCATCCGCCCGCCCATCGACTTCCCGCCGGCGAAGATGGGCAGACCCTTCGAAAGAAGGCCCGCCGTAGTCACCGCGGTCCGCACCGCCGCGTGCAGCACCTGGGGAGGATCGGGCCGGCCCCGGCCCGTCTCCATATAGGGAAACATGTAGCGGAACGTTGAGACGCCCCGCGCAGCGTACGCAACAGCGAGCGACTCGAGGAACGGATGGCGCATCCCGGCGCCGGCACCGTGGGCGAGCACGAGAAGCGCGACCGGATGGTCCGCCGCGATGTGGACAGCGCTGACCTCGCCCCTGCCCGCGACACTCAGGGTGAGCTCGGTCGTCACGCGGGGAGGTCTCGTCGTCTCAACGTCTCAACGTCTCCCGGCATCGCCGACTTCTGTCGCTTCTTCCGGCGCTTCCGCTGTTGCAGCGCCTCGAGATCCGTCAGGGTCCGCGCCCCTTCCATCCGCGCGAGGTCGAGCAGCTTGAGCAGCAGCTCCGCCGTCGCCCACGCATCCCCGCCGGCGCGATGGCGGGCGGGATTGGCGAGGCCGAAGTACTGCGACAGCCAGTCGAGCCCGCACGATTCGGCCACCGGCACCAGCCGGCGCGCGAGGCGCGCGGTACAGAGCCTCGGTCCCGCCAGCATGAAGCCGCGGGTCCGCTGGAGCTCGGAGGCGATGAATCCCCAGTCGAACCGGACGTTGTGCGCCACGAAGACCCGGCCCGAGAGGGCGCCGATCACGTCATCGGCCTGGTCCTCGAACAGCGGGGCTGCCTTCGCCTCGGCGTCGGTGATCCTGGTAAGATTTGTGATCCCCCATGGGACCGGGCGCTCCGGATTCACGACGCGCTGGTAGACCATCTCCCGCCGTGCTCCCTGCACCACGACGATTCCAACCTCGAGAATCCGGTCGCCCCGCGCGCGCGACCCCGTCGTTTCGACATCGACCACCGCGAAGGCACACTCATCGAGCATCGGGGAGCCCGCGGCCGCGGCCACCAGCGCCCAGCGCCCGTCGGGGAGCTGGCTGGTGCGCGGATCGGCGCCGAGCAGCGCGGCGGCGAGACGATCGGCCACCGAGCGCGGAACGTTGGGCATGCCGAGGATGTCGCGGGTGATCGCTGCTGCGGACTGCGGAGCGGACGCGAGCTGGATGAGCGCGCGGTCGAGGAGTGTGGAGGTGGGGAAGGCGTCGATCACGATCGTCTCATCGTCTCAATAGTAACAAGACACCCCGACGAACAGGCCAGGGTGGGCGAGGAGACGATGAGACGATGAGACGAGGCGACGAGGAGACGATGAGACGAAGAGACGAAGAGACGATGAGACGAAGAGACGATGAGACGATGGGACGAAGAGACGATGAGACGATGAGACGAAGAGACGATGCCTACGTCCGCGAAGCCAGCGCAAACGACAGTGCCTCGAGCTCCAAGGCCAGATTCACGTTCTTGAGCGCCACGGCATCCGGCACATGCAGCGGCGCCGGCGCGAAATTGAGGACCGCGCGCACACCACCGGTCACCAGCCGGTCGGCGACAACCTGGGCCTGGTC
>DATEOL010000312.1:0-6696 GCA_035274025.1 Gemmatimonadales bacterium
TCGTAGGGGCCGGGCATTGCCCGGCCCGGGCCGGGCGGTGCCCGGCCCCTACCCTACACCGGCAGACCCACAGCCCGCATCAGCTCCATCGCGTTGCTTCGTTCCACGACCCCGGGCTTGAGCCGATACTCGAACTGAAGCTCTCCCTTCTCCAGCCTGTCCTCGAAGTGCACGTTCGCCATCTTCGACCCCTGCGCGTCCGCAATCACGGCGAGTGACAGGTCGTGGGTGGTCACCATCCCGATCGCGCCGCGTTCCACCAGGTGCTCCACGATCGCTCGCGCCCCCTGGGCCCGGTCCTTCGAGTTGGTGCCGCTCAGGAGCTCATCGAGCAGGAACAGCAAGGGCGTCGGACCGTCGAGGAGGTCGACGGTCATCCGCACCCGCGCGATCTCCGCGTAGAAACGGGACTGGCCCTGCTGCAATGAGTCGTGGGCCCGGAAGGAGGCGCCGATGGCAAGCGGCGACAGCGCGAACCGTCGCGCGCTCACCGGGGCACCGGCCTGGGCGAGCACCACGTTCACTCCCACCGCGCGAAGCAGCGTGCTCTTCCCCGACATGTTGCTGCCGCTCACGATCCAGGCGTGAGGGGCGCCACCGCCGAGCTTCACGTCGTTCGCCACGGCGCGGGACCGGGGAAGCAGGGGATGCACCAGCTCGAGCGCGTCGATGCGCGCCCCCCCGTCGACGAACTGCGGCATCACGTCGCCGGGATGTTCCGCCGCATACGTGGCAAGCGAGACCAGTGCCTCGACTTCCCCGATCCCCTCGATCCAGCCGGACAGCGCGCCGCCGTGCTTCACCCGCCACCGCTCCACCGCGAGGCCGAGCTGCGTGGTCCAGAGGAGAATCGCGCCGAAGGGCGCGAAGAGCTGATTCCGTCTCGAGTCGAGGAGGCCGATGTAGCGGCGGAGGGAGGACGCGGTCGACCGCGCGTTGGTGCCGTGGCCGCGGAGTCGATCGGCCAGCTCACGAAGCAGCGGCGACTCCCACTTTTCCTGTTCCAGCCTTCCCAGCAGGATCACCAGCTGGTCCAGCTCGCGCGCCGGTCGCTCGGCCTGCGCGACGATCTGCCGGACCCGGTCCCGCACGATCACCGCCACCGCCATTCCGATCGCGATGCTGATGACCGGGGCCCATGGCGTGAGATCGAACCACGTCGCCGCGATGAGCGTGGCGGCGTTCACCAGGCCGACGAGCAATGCAAAGACGGCAATCCCACGCGGGATCACGACGCCAGGCGCGCTTCCCCAGGCCCGCAGGGATTCTCCCCGTGCCGTCCCGGCGACCTCCACACCAAGCACCGAGAGGTCGAGCCGCAGGTCGTGCCGCTGGGCCAGCTCGAGCACCGCCTCCTGACGACGCCGGACCGTGGCGACATCTGCCGGAGCAAGCAGCCAGGCCGCGAGCGTGTCCTTGCCCGACGGCGTCTCGGCGCTGCAGAGGAGCTCGAAGAGTGAGCCCTTGCCGAGGATGTCGAGATCGCCGGCGTAGACGTGATCCTCGCTCAGGAATCGCTCGCCGCTGTCACCCTTCCCTGCCCACTGGTCACCGAGTCGCGCCAGGCCGCGCTTGACGTAGGCCGCGGTGCGACGTACCCGGTCACGCTCCTGGACGATGATTTCATGGCGGAACATGAGGAGGAGGAAAAACAGGAACGGAACCAGCGCCCACTCGAGCGGCGGGGTGTTGCGGGTGGCGCCGAACCAGGCCAGCAGGGCGGCGAGCACGAACGCGCCGGCGCGCAGGGACGCGACGACATTGAAGTTCCTGGTGAGGCGGGCCTCGTCGGCGGCACACTTCGCGGCGAGGGCCTGGTAGCGGTCACGCATTCATCGGCTCATCGTCGCATCGTCTCATCGTCTCATCGTCTCATCGTCTCATCGTCTCTTCGTCGAATCGTCTCTTCGTCTCATCGTCTCATCGTCTCACGACTCAGGACGCACGATTAGTTCCCAGAATTTTCCCAGGGCACGCAGCAATTCTACCCACTGGCGCTCGTCTTCCGCACCCGGGTTTCGGGTGCCACGGAACGGTGGTTCCGCGCCCAGAATCTGCACCATACCCTCGCGCTGTGCTTCGAGGATTGGTCCGAGAAGGTAGGCGGTGAGGCTGCGCCGGATCTCATCCGGGTCGACCGCGCTTCCGATGATGGGTCGATCATTCCTGGGCGGCAATTTCGTCAGCCTTCGCTCCAGCTCGAGGAAGCAGCGCGCCAACGACCACGCGGCGAGCGGGATCCTGATGCGCCGTCCTTCGCGTCCGCGGCCGTACTCCGGATCGGGCGGAAGCTGCCCTTCGATCAACAAACGTGGTGACGCGCTGGTGTCGTCGCTGGTGAACCACTCCAGCGAGGTTCCATAGGCTTCCGCAATGTTGACCAGTGTCCTGAGACCCGGACTCGTGGTGCGCCCGAGGTAGAGGTCCCGCAGGGTGGCGTAGGGAAGTCGGGTGTGAGCCGCCGCCTCGCGCAGGTTGCCGAGGTGGGCCTCGTCGATCAGCCGGCGGATGCGGCGGGTGAGGAGGTGGCGGGCTTCCGGCAGCGGCCCTTTGGGCCGCCCCGGAGCCTGCCGACGTGGAAGTCGCACCAGAACAACATACTACAATATTCTGTGGCGTTCCACTAAATCATTTATTGCCCTTATGGCCTGGCCGCGAGCCGGGTCGAGCGGTCCTTGAGCGTGGCTTCGATCTCAGCCAGAGTGACCTTCTTCGGGACGGTCCAGTCGCCCCGCTGCTCGGTCGGCACGTCGACCGCGATGACCTTCGCACCCGAGACCTGGACCACGGCGGTTGCCGCGTCGTTCTCGCCCTGGGTCACCGAAATCACCAGGGTCCATTCGCCCTCGTTGCCCCAGCTGTTCTTGAGCACGTAGGTCCCATCGCGCTCACCGCGATCGAACTTGAGCTCGACGGACTTGCGCTGCCCATTCACGAGCCCTTCCGCTTTTCCGCTGACAGGAAATCCCATCGGCGTGCCGTGATGGAATGCGTGGACGACGAGAAAGGCGCCCTTCGTCGCGCGATCGTAGGGGTTCGCGGGGAGCTCGATCGAGATCCAGGGGGGGCCAAACAAGGCGGTTACGGCGGTTGGGGCGGTTAGGGCGGTTGAGACAGTTGCAAGGGTCAGCAGGAACATGGTGTCCTCCAGTGCAGGTTGCATCTCGTGACTCGCGACTCATGGCTCGCGACTGTCCTTGAGATGCCGGCCCTCCACCGGAGGTTTACCGCGAGATCGTGACGGTCCCCTTGAATGAGCGCGCGGAGACCTGCGCACCGCCTTCCCCCACGATGAAGACCGCGGTCTTCCCCTTGGGCTGCGCGCTGCCCTTCTCGGTGAGGTTGTTGAAGGCCAGCCCCGCCACCGACACCATCGTCACTTCCGCATCGAGACCGCCCAGGAACCGGAGCGTCACGTCCGCCGAGTGGGTCTCGGCTTCGAGCGCGCCACCGCGGATGACGTTGCCGGTGAAGCGGACCGCGCCGGTGACCGATTCGAGCCGGGCCCGCTCCAGCTTGTCGGTGCTGACATCGACGCTGCCGCCGACGCTGCTCGCGGTGATGTCTCCCCCAGGACCACGCACGCTGATGTTGCCGCCACCGGTCCTGATTCGCATGACACCGCTCGCGCCTTCGATGATCACGATGCCGTCCATCGTCTCGGCGCTCAGTACCTTGGGCTGTCCCTCGATCCGGAGCGAGCCCGCCACGGAGATGCAGTCGACCTCGCCCTGGGAGCCTTCGATGTTCACGCTCGCCGAGATGGTCTTGACCCAGAGCCGCGCGCGCGCGGGCACCCTGATTTCGACATCGGCGCCGGGACCGCTGCCGGACTGGTCCCGGGTCTCGAGGCCCATCTTCCCCGCCCTGCCGCGCCCGCCGGCGTACCAGTTCCCGCCTCCCGGCGCGATGGTACCCGAAATGCTCACGGAATCGTGGTCCCAGCCGATGATCCGCACGGTACCGGCCGGGACCTGGATGCGGAGCGACCCGTCGGCGTCGAGCTGAAAGCCGTTGGAGATCTTCTGCTGCGCCGAAAGCGCCGCGGGGAGCAGGAGGGCGAGGAGGGAGAGTCGCATGATCAGCTCGTCGAGTACACCGCCGCGACCCGGCGCAGTGCCTCGAGCTTGCGACGGAACGCGGCGCGGTAGAGCTCCCGCACGACGTCGTTGGTCGGATCGGCGCGCAGCGCGGCCGATGCTTCGGTGATCGCGCCCTCCAGGATCCGCAGGTCGCGACGGAATCCATCGGAGACAGCGGGCGACAGCCGGCCGCCTGCGAGGAGCGCCTGCTCGAGGTCGTTCATTGCGGCGCGGAGCGAGGCCACTTCCGACTCGTACGGCAGGCTCGCTCCGCTCGCCTCCAACGCGGCAGGCGGGACGCGCGAGGTGACGCCCCTCAGCCACCAACCCGCACCAACGGCCAGCAGCAGCGCAGCCGCGATCGCAACGACTCGCGCGACAAGTCCTGCGTCCCGGCGCTTGCGTCCGAGTCGCGACTCAATCCCAGCCCAGAGATCCCTCTCAGCGGGCTTCTCTTTCGGCAGCGCCGCGGTGCGAGGAGCCAGGAATCGCGCGGCCTCGAGATCGGCCGCGCACTCCGCGCACCCATCGAGGTGCGCGCGCACGGCCGCCTCACTCGCCGAATCGAGCTTCCCGGCGATGAAGTCATCGAGGTCGTCGCGGGTGGACTCGCAGCTCATCGGTCGAGTGCCTCCCGGAGCAGCCGCCGGGCGCGAAAGAGGTGGGCCTTGCTCGTCCCCACGGCGGTGCCAGTGAGCGAGGCGATTTCGTCGTGGCGCATCCCTTCGACATCATGCAGCACAAACACCGTCCGGCATCCTTCCGGCAGGGCGGCGATCGCCTGCTCGAGATCCATGCTTTGTTCCGGCCCCGCCCCACCGTGGATCGGTGTCTCGGGCGGATCGGCCATGATCGCGACCCGGCGCTCGCGACGCCCCGCCGAGCGGAGGGTCTGGAGCACCTCGTTCACGGCGAGCCGATGCAGCCAGGTGCTGAAGGCGCTCTCACCGCGAAACGTCCCCAGCCGCTCCCAGACCCGGACGAAGACGTCCTGGGTCAGCTCGTCGGCCCGCGCCGCATCCCCGGACAGGCGGAGGCAGAGCGCGCGCACCCGTCCCACGTGGGCCTCGTAGACCGCCCGGAAGGCGTTGGCATCCCCGGCCTGCGCGGCCCCGATGCGGGCCTGCTCCAGGGAGAGGGGACGGGAACTTTCCGTCTGAGCCGGACCGGACATGGCTGCGAGCGAGAGCGCGGTCACCTAGTTGGGATGCTCGTGGCCGGAATATGGTTTAGCGGTCGACGGTCGCCGGTCGACTGTAGACTGTAGACCGTCAAAACCCCCCAGGGTTCTGACTCTGCCAGCGCCAGGTATCCACGCACATTTCCTCCAGTCCGCGCACCGCGCTCCACCCCAGCTCGGCACGGGCGCGCGTCGGATCGGCGTAGCAGACGGCGATATCGCCGGGGCGGCGGGGCATGATCCGGTAGGGCACCTTCCGTCCCGAGGCACGCTCGAAGGCCGAAACCATCTCCAGCACGCTATACCCCCGCCCGGTGCCAAGATTCCAGGTGAAGACGCCGCCTCCATTGGCCAGCTTCGCGAGCGCGCGCTCGTGACCCTGGGCCAGGTCCATCACGTGGATGTAGTCGCGAACGCCGGTCCCGTCCGGCGTCGGGTAGTCGTTCCCGTAGACCGACAGCATCTCGAGCCTCCCGACCGCGACCTGCGCGATGTACGGCACCAGGTTGTTGGGCACTCCGCTGGGGTCTTCGCCGATCCGTCCGCTTTCGTGCGCGCCCACCGGATTGAAGTACCGCAGGATCGCGATGCGCCACGAGGAATCCGCGACCGCGAGATCGCGAAGGATCTCCTCGATCATGAGCTTGCTGCGGCCGTACGGATTGGTCGCCGAGAGCGGGAAGTCTTCCGTGATGGGAACGACATGGGGATCGCCGTAGACCGTGGCCGACGAGCTGAAGACCAGCGTCTTCACATTGTGGCGCTGCATCGTCTCGGCGAGGATGAGCGTGCCGGTGACGTTGTTGTGGAAGTAGCGCGCGGGCTGGGACACCGATTCGCCCACCGACTTGAGTCCCGCGAAGTGGATCACCGCCTCGACAGGACCGGCGGAGAACACCCGGTCGAGCGCCATCGCGTCCAGCAGGTCGACCTGGTGGAATTCGACTTTCTTGCCGGTGATCTCCTCGACCCGCTTGAGGGATTCGAGCTTGCTGTTGCTCAGGTTGTCGACGAGGACGATGTCATGCCCGGCCTCGAGCAGGATGAGGACCGTATGTGAGCCGATGTAGCCTGTCCCGCCGGTTACGAGGAGTCGCATGATCCAAATGTAGGGCGGTTGGGCGGTTGGGGCGGCGTTCAATCGACTCGAGCATCTCAACCGCCTTAACCGCCGTAACCGCCTTAACCGCCCCAACCGTCCTAATTCACCTGAAGAACTCAGCGACCCCCTTGAGCAGCTGATCCGGCCCCGCTCCCTGCAGGTTCGTCAATACCGCGACCGACAGCTTCCGCGATGGGTAGACGCTGAGACCCGACGCCGCGCCCCCGACCATCGTCGCGCTCTTGCCGGCGGGATCGTCGTCCACTCCCCAGCCGAGCCCCATCCCCGCAGTGCCACCGAAGCGGAAGACCTTTCCGTCCGCGAGCGTGACC
>DATEOL010000313.1:0-5709 GCA_035274025.1 Gemmatimonadales bacterium
AAGCCAAGCATGAGCATGACCGATCCCGTCGCGGATATGCTGACCCGCATCCGCAACGCCTGCACGGCGGGTCACAAGCGAGTGGACGTGCCCTCGTCCCGGTTCAAGGCCGAGCTGGCGCGCCTGCTGCGCGAGAACCAGTACATCGCGGACTTCAAGCAGCTCGACGATGAAGGCCGGCCGGTGCTGAGGCTCTACCTCAAGTACCACAACGACCTGCCGGTCATCCGCGAGCTGCACCGGGTGAGCACCCCGGGCCTCCGGCGCTACGTCAAGAGCCGGGAGATCCCGCGGGTCAAGAACGGCCTCGGGATGGCCATCGTGTCCACCCCCAAGGGGCTCATGACCGATCGCGACGCGCGCCGTGCCAATCTTGGCGGCGAGCTGGTCGCGACGGTCTGGTAGGAGGAACCGTGTCGCGTATCGGTAGAATGCCCGTCCCGGTTCCCGCCGGAGTGACGGTGGAGGTCAAGGGCGACGTCATCAGTGCCAAGGGCGCGCAGGGTGAGCTGTCCCGCACCCTGCCGCAGGGCATCAGCGCCGTGATCGAGAATGGTCACGTCCTGGTGTCGCGCGCGTCGGAGGAGCCCCGGCACAAGGCCCTGCACGGGCTGTCGCGGACCCTCATCGCGAACATGCTCGAGGGCGTGGCGAAGGGTTACCTCCGGGTGCTCGAGATCCAGGGCGTGGGCTACAAGGCCGAGGCCACCAAGGTCGGGCTGCAGCTCGCGCTGGGCTTCTCGCATCCGGTGGTCTATCCGGCGCCGGCAGGGATCAAGCTCACGGTGGAGAACAACACCATCGTGAAGGTCGCCGGTCCGAGCAAGGAGCTGGTGGGACAGGTCGCCGCCGAGCTGCGCTCGCTTCGGCCACCCGAGCCCTACAAGGGGAAGGGTGTCCGTTACCAGGGTGAGCAGGTCCGCCGCAAGGCGGGCAAGACAGGAGCGAAGTAATGCGCAACGTTCACAATCCGCGCTCGCGCAGTGAGCGGCGCGTTCGCCGCCACCTCCGGGTGCGGAAGAAGGTGGCGGGCAATGCGGGGCGTCCGCGTCTCGTGGTGTTCCGCTCACTCAAGCACATCTACGCCCAGCTCGTCGATGACGATCGTGGCGTGGTGCTGCTGGGTGTCTCGGACCAGAGTGAGGGCGCCGAGGTCGACGCCGGCGGCAAGGTCGCGCGGGGCAAGGCCGCGGGCAAGCTGCTGGCCGAGAAGGCCAAGGGCCAGGGCATCAAGTCGGTGGTCTTCGACCGTGCCGGGTATCGATATCATGGCCGCGTGAAGGCAGTGGCCGATGGCGCCCGCGAGGGCGGACTGGAGTTCTGATGAGCGACGAGCAGACACCGGCCGGCGAGACGCCAACTCCCACCGAGGAGCCGCGGCGCGGTCGGCGTGGCGGGGGCGGTGGACGCGGTCCGGGTGGTCGTGACAATCGCGGCGGTCGGGGACGCGATCGCGATCGCGAGCGCGAAGTCAGCGAATTCGTCGAGAAGGTGATCGAGATCAATCGCGTCGCCAAGGTCGTGAAGGGTGGCCGGCGGTTCTCCTTCAACGCGCTGGTCGCCGTCGGCGACACCCGCGGACGCGTGGGCATCGCGACCGGCAAGGCGAACGAAGTCTCCGAGGCCGTGCGCAAGGCGGTCGAGGCCGCCAAGCGCGGACTCGCCGAGGTGCCGCGCGTCGGCACCACGATCCCGCACGACATCATCGGCCGGCACGGCGCCGGCCGGGTGCTCCTCAAGCCCGCCGCGACCGGTACCGGCATCATCGCCGGTGGCGCGGTGCGCGCGGTGCTCGAGTGCGCCGGCATTTCCGACATTCTGACCAAGAGCCTCGGCTCCAACAACCCGCACAACGCGGTGCGCGCCACCATGCAGGGACTGTCCCGGCTGGTGTCGGTGCGCCAGGTCGCGCGGGAGCGCGAAGTCGAAGTGGCGGCCATCGGGTACCGGCCGAGGCAGGAGGAGAAGTAAATGGGACGCAATCCAGTCGTCGGGCGGCAGGGGCCGGAGTATCACGCGGCCGAGCTGCCGACGAAGACGGTCAAGGCGGGGCTCCGGGTCAAGCAGATCCGGTCGGGTATCGGGCGGCCGGCCAGCATGCGCCGGGTGCTTACCGCCCTCGGCCTTCGGCACCACCAGGCGGAAATCGTCGTCAAGGACACGCCGTCGGTGCGGGGCATGCTGATCAAGGTGCGTCATCTCGTTGAGGTGTCGCCGGCAGGGGAGGACAAGTGACGGACAAGGAAAATTCCAGGCGGCTCACGCTGTCCAACCTGAAGCCCGCGGCCGGGTCGCACCGGAGCCGCCGCCGCATCGGTCGCGGCGTGGGCTCGGGTCTCGGCAAGACATCGGGCAAGGGTCACAAGGGCAGCAAGGCGCGCGCGGGTGGCGCCACCAATCCGGGCTTCGAAGGCGGACAGATGCCGATGTACCGCCGCCTGCCCAAGCGCGGCTTCACCAATCCGTTCAAGGTGACGTCGCAGGTCGTGAATCTCCGCCAGCTCGACAAGGTCACCGGGGCCGAAGTCTCCCCCGAGACCCTGCACGCGGCTGGGCTGGTGGCTGAGCCGGATCGTCCGGTGAAGCTGCTCGCGACGGGCGACATCGCCCGCGCGATCACGGTGCGTGGCCTCGCCGTGTCGGCGTCGGCCCGGACCAAGATCGAGGCGGCGGGCGGAACGGTCGAAGCCTGATGACCGCGCCCAAGGTCCCCGTCATGGCGATGGACGAGGAGCTGAAGCGGAAGCTCCTCTTCACGCTCCTCGCGGTGGTCATCTACCGGGTCGGCGCCCACATCGCGGCCCCGGGCGTCTACGTCCCCGCGCTCGCGGCCTTCATCCAGAACTCGGCCGCGGCCGGGTTTTTCGGCCTCTACGACGCCCTCGGCGGCGGCCTGTCGCGCGCGACGGTCTTCGCGCTCGGCATCATGCCGTACATCTCGGCGTCGATCATCTTCCAGCTGGGCGGCGGGCTGATCCCGACGATCAGCAAGATGCAGAAGGAGGAGGAGGGCCGGAAGAAGCTCACCCAGTGGACCCGGTACATGACGATCTTCATCGCCTTGTCCCAGGCCTACACCTTCACGCTCTTCACCGAAAGCATCCCCGGCGCCGTGCCGGTGCCGGGCTTCACGTCACGCATCATCATGGTGACGACGCTCACCGCGGGCGCGGTCTTCGTCATGTGGCTCGGCGAGCAGATCACCGAGCGCGGCATCGGCAACGGCATGAGCCTCCTCATCGCCGTGTCGATCCTCGAGCGGGTATGGCCGGCCACGATCCAGCTCATCCAGTTCGTGCGTGACGGCGTCGTGTCGTTCCCCGGCGCGGTGCTGCTGCTCGCCGTGGCCGTCGCGGCGATCGCGGCGGTGGTGGGCATGACCATCGCGGCCCGCCGGATCCCGATCCAGATCCCCAGGAAGGTGATGGGGCGGGGACGGGTGCGCGAAGGCCAGAAGACCTTCATCCCGATCCGGCTCATCACCGCCGGCGTGATGCCGATCGTGTTCGCCCAGACCATCATCATCGTCCCGGGGACCATCGCGCAGTTCACCAAGAACCCCACGCTGATGGAGATCTCCGCCGTGTTCAGCCCGGGCGGGGTGGCGTACGACCTCGTCTTCGCGGCGATGATCATCCTGTTCAGCTACTTCTACACGTCCATCATCTTCAACTCGGTGGACCTGTCCGAGAACCTGAAGAAGCAGGGCGCCTTCATTCCGGGTGTCCGTCCCGGCGCGGCAACGGCCGACTACATCGACAGCGTGCTGGCACGGGTCACCCTGCCGGGCGCCCTCTTCCTCGCGGTGATCGCGATCATCCCGATCCTGGTTTCCAAGACCGTGGGCTTCACCGCCCAGTTCGGCGGAACCTCGATCCTGATCGTGGTGGGTGTGCTGCTCGACACGATCGCCCAGGTGGAACAGCACCGCACGCTCCGGAAGTACGACAGCTTCATGAAGTCGGGGCGGATCAAGTTCAGGGGCCGGCAGCAGAGATACATCTAGCGATCTGGCAATCTCGCGATCTGGCGATTGATCTCTGGCCGCCAGATCGCCAGATCCCTTCGATGAGCCTCCCTTTCGACGTCCTCCTCCTCGGTCCGCCAGGCGCTGGCAAGGGAACGCAAGGCGTACTCCTCGCTCAGCGGCTTGGCATACCCAAGTTCGCGACCGGGGACCTGCTCCGCGACGCGGTCGCGCGCGGCACGCCGCTCGGCAAGAAGGCCAAGGCCGTGATGGAGTCGGGTGCGCTGGTGAGCGACGACCTCATCCTCGAGGTCGTGGCCGAAGAGCTCGACAAGCCGGCGGCCGCGAAGGGCGTGGTGTTCGACGGCGTGGTTCGCACGATCCCGCAGGCGGAAGGGACCGGCAAGCTCCTCGCCGATCGCGGGCGCCGGATCCAGCACGTGCTCTTCCTCGACGTGTCCGATGACGAAATCCTTTCCCGGATCGCGAAGCGCCGCAGCCAGGAGACCCGTGCGGACGATGCCCCCGAGGCGGTCGCACGGCGACTCGCGGCCTATCGCGCCCAGACCGCGCCGGTGCTGTCCTGGTACCAGTCACGCGGCGGAGTCCACCGGATTGCCGGGACCGGCACGGTAGCAGACATTTCGGACCGGATCCGCGAAGCGCTGGGCCGCTGATGGTCACCCTCAAGTCCCCCCGGGAAATCGAGACGATGGAGCAGGCCGGCCGCATCGCGGCCGCCACGCTCGCCCTCGTGCGCGACCTGGTGCGGCCGGGGATCACGACCGAGGAGCTGGATCACGCCGCCGAGCAGTTCATCCGCGCGCATCCGGGAGCCAAGCCCTCGTTCAAGGGGCTGTACGGATTCCCCAAGAGCCTCTGCATTTCCATCAACGAAGAGATCGTGCACGGCATTCCCTCCAAGAAGCGCGTGCTGCGCGAGGGGAACATCGTGAGCGTCGACGTGGGCGTGCACCTCGATGGATTCCACGCCGATACCGCGATCACCGCTCCGGTGGGCGAGGTGAGCCCGGACGCGGCGCGACTCCTCGAGGTGACCGAACGCGCGCTCTATGCGGGACTCGCTGCGGCGAAGCTCGGCAATCACGTAGGTGACATCGGCCATGCGATCCAGCAGGTGGCCGACGCGGCCAAGGTTGGCATCGTGCGCGAGCTGGTGGGTCACGGCGTGGGCTCCCGCATGCATGAGGAGCCGCAGGTCCCCAACTACGGCACTCCGAAGCGAGGGCCGAGGCTGCAGGAAGGAATGACATTGGCGATCGAGCCGATGCTCACGACCGGTGGCATCGCGACCCGCACGCTGGCGGATCGGTGGACCGTGGTCACCGCCGATGGATCGCTCTCGGCGCACTTCGAACACACGGTGGCGGTTACATCAAATGGGCCGCGGGTGCTCACGAAGGGATCTGGCGAGCTGGCGATCTAGCGAGCTGGCGAGCGCAACTGCCCGAGATGGTCGAGGTCAGGGTAATGCCTGGCCCTTTTGTTTGGTGGCGTGGAGCGCGCAGGTCAGATCCATACAGAATCGCAGATACCGCAGATGGCACGCAGATGACTCCGCCCTGCAACCGACACCACCTCGAAGGCGTCGTCCTCCACCCTGTTTTCTTGTAAGCAGCACACCAGTGGGTCCGATGATTGAGCTCAACAGGTGTGCTGTTCAGAAAAAAGGATCATCCGGGAAATTGGTGGGGGGCAGATCGCAGGTTTTACCCTTCTCC
>DATEOL010000314.1:0-7012 GCA_035274025.1 Gemmatimonadales bacterium
CGGATGCTCCGGCAATCATGATCCAGCCGCGAAGGAGCAGGTAGTACAAGGGCGGGTGGGATTCGTGGTGGACCAGGAAATCCGTTACGTCGCGGAGCGAGGGAAGCAGGGCGATGTCGACCGCCAGGGCCTCGTCGCGCCACAGCCCGCTTGCGAGCGCGTGCGAGAGGCGCACAGCGAACCCAGCGGCAACGATTCCGATCAGTGGCAGCAGCTCGCTGGTTCGCTTCAAGGAACTTCCTTCTCGGTGAAGTCGGTGCGCCAGAACTGAGCGTGCGATTCGCCCCAGTCGGGGAGCGCCTCACCGAGCCGCGCTCGCAACGCCTCGTTCGAGAGCACGGAGTTGAGCGGGCGTCTGGCTCTCGCTCCATACTCCTCCGTGGTGACGGGCTCCAGGCCGGCACGCCACGGGAGCGCTCGCCGGATCGCTTCGCCCTGGAGCGCGATCGCAAAATCGAACCAGGTGCAGGATCCGCCGGCCGTCAGGTGAAGGATTCCAGCCGTCTCATCGAGTCGAGGCGCGATCCTCGCGCAGGCCCGGGCAATCTCGCGGCTCCAGGTCGGCGCACCGACCTGGTCGCAGACGACCCTCAGGTCGTTCGACTCCCGGGCGCGATCGAGGATCGCGCGCACGAAATTCCGCCCCCGTGAAGAGTAGACCCAGCTCGTCCTGAGGATCAGGTACCGCGCTCCCGAGTCCTCGACCGCCTTCTCCCCTGCAAGCTTGGTCCGCCCGTACACATTGAGGGGATTGGTTCGGTCGGACTCGGTGTACGGCTCTGTCTTGGTGCCGTCGAAGACGTAGTCGGTCGAGAACTGCACCAGCACCGCGCCGGTGCGCTTCGCCTCCTCGGCCATCACGCCGGGAGCCTTGGCGTTCACCTGCTCCCCGAGCCAGGGAGATTCCTCCAGCATGTCCACCGCGGTGGCTGCCGCCGCGTTCCAGATGACCGAGGGGCGATGGAGGCGGATCGCGTCCCGCACCGTCTTCAGGTTCTCCAGATTCACTTCAGGGCGGGCAAGTCCGATGATCCGGCCAATGCCGGCAAGCTGCTGGACCAGCTCGAATCCGACCTGACCGTTCGCGCCTATCACGAGATGCACGGGCGCGCTTGCGCTCATCTCAGAATGAGCCGATCGGCAGGCGGTCTGTCACCTCGTCGAGACCCGGTGCGGTGCGGTCCCGGTCCGAGAGGATGCTGGGCTTCTCCGGCCATGTGACCCTGATCCGCGGGTCGTTCCAGTTGATCACCATCTCCGAGGAAGGCTCGTAGATGGTCGTGGTGAAGTACATCACGACCGCGAAATCGCTCAGCACCAGGAAGCCGTGCGCGAAGCCGTCGGGGATGAAGAGCTGGTGGCCGTTCTCGCCCGACAATTCGGTGCCGAACCATTTCCCGTAACTGTACGCTCCGCGGCGGACATCCACTGCTACGTCGAAGACCTTGCCCGCGAGCACGGTGACCAGCTTGGCCTGGGCCAGGGGGTGCTGGAGGTGGAGTCCCCGCAGCACCCCACGATTGGAGTGCGACACGTTGCATTGCGCCCAGGACGATGGCAGCCCGGCCTCCCGGTAGTGGCCGGCGTGCCACGCCTCGAAGAACGATCCTCTCGCGTCATGCTTCACCGACGGCACTACCACGCGCACGCCCTCGAGGGGACTAGGAATCACCTGCATGCGAACCCTCCTCCGACAACAGCTCCAGCAGGTACCGGCCGTACGGCCCGTCCTTTAATGGCGCGGCCAGCCGCGCCATCTCATCACCGGAAATGAAGCCCATGCGCCAGGCGCATTCCTCGGGACACGCCACCTTGAGTCCCTGCCGGCGCTCGATGGTCTGGATGAACTGACTCGCTTCCTGGAGGGAGTCGGGCGTCCCGGCGTCGAGCCAGGCCATCCCCCGGCCCAGCACTTCAACCCGCAGCGTTCCGCGGCGGAGATACTCGGCGTTCACGTCGGTAATCTCGAGCTCACCCCGCGCGGAGGGCTTGAGGCCAGCAGCTATGTCTGCAAAGTCGGCGTCGTAGAAATAGAGCCCGGCTACGGCAAGCGGGGAGCGTGGCTCGCGGGGTTTTTCCTCGATCGACGTCGCGCGGCTCTTCGCATCGACCGTGACGACTCCGTAGCGGGATGGATTCTCCACCCGGTAAGCGAAGATCGTGGCACCAACCTCCCGTTTGGCGGCGGCCTGCAGCCGAACTGCGAGGCCCTCACCGTGGAAGATGTTGTCGCCGAGGACAAGGGCGACCGGCTTTCCCCCCATGAATTGGCGTCCGAGGATGAAGGCCTGCGCGATCCCTTGCGGCTTCGGCTGCGCGATGTATTCGAAGGACATTCCCCACTGTGACCCGTCGCCGAGCAGACTCTGGAACGCCGGTACGTCGCGTGGCGTCGAGACGACGAGCACCTCGCGAATTCCCGCGAGCATCAGGGTGGTGAGCGGATAGTAGACCAGCGGCTTGTCGTACACCGGCAGGAGCTGCTTGCTCGTCACCCGTGTCGCCGGATAGAGCCGGGTGCCCGATCCTCCCGCGAGCAAAATCCCCTTCATGCGGACTCTCCCAGTCCACGCCGGCGATAGCCCCCGAGCTTCGCGAGCCGGTCCTCGGCCCAGGAGCGATGATCGACGTACCACCGGATGGTATCCCGAAGTGCGTCCGTGAAGGTGTGCCGGGGCTCCCATCCCAGCTCCCGCTCGGCCAGCGAGGGATCGATCGCGTAGCGGGAGTCGTGGCCCGGTCGATCGGTCACGTTTTCGAGCAGCTTGCGCCGCGCTCCCCGCTTGTCGGGCACCATTCCATCGAGCAGGTCGCAGATCAGCTCGGCCAGCGCGCGGTTCGACCACTCGTTGCGGGCGCCGAAGAGATAGGTGCTTCCCGGCGCGCCTCGCTCCAGCGCGGCGAGGAGTCCCGAGGCGTGATCCTCAACGTGGAGCCAGTCCCGCACCTGGTCGCCCGCGCCATAGATTGGAATCGGCTCCCATGCGAGCGCGCGGGAGATGACCACTGGAATGAACTTCTCGGGAAACTGCCAGGGCCCGAAGTTGTTCGAGCAGTTGGTGACAATGACCGGGAGTCCGTAGGTCTCGTGCCAGGCCCGGGCGAAATGATCGGCCGCCGCCTTGCTCGCCGAGTAGGGGGAGCGGGGACGATAGGGTGTTTCAGCGGTGAATGGCGGATCGTCCGGCTCCAGGGACCCGAAGACTTCATCGGTGGAAACGTGCACCAGCCGGAATCGCTCCCGGGAGGGCCCACCCAGCTCGCGCCACCACGACGTGACCGTCTCGAGAACGACGAAGGTACCGGTGACATTGGTCTCCAGAAACGCGCGCGGTCCATCGATCGACCGGTCGACGTGCGATTCCGCCGCGAGATGGATGACGCCATCAGGCTGGAAGTCAGTGAGCACTCGAGCCACGTCCGCGGAGTCGCGCACGTCGCCCGCCTCGAGCCGGTAACCCGCTGGTATGGCATCGCCATCGACGGCTTCAGGCGAAGCGGCGTAGGTCAGCGCGTCGAGCGAAAGAACGGCGACCCTCCGGTCGAGGAGCTGCCGGACGACCGCGGTACCGATAAAGCCGGCGCCACCGGTCACTATTACGCGCTCGATCGTCAAGACTGACCCTCCGATCCTTCGAACAATGGACTCTTCCTGAGACCCCAGGCGTGAAGCCGGAACGCGACCGAGGTGCTGACCACGCCGAGTCCGTACACCACGCTGCGGGAAAAGTTGATCGACGATGCCTCGGGAAAGTACCGGGTGGGGCAGGAGATCTCGCCAATCCGAAAGCCGAAGGCGACCGCCTGGGCCAGTATCTGATTGTCGAAGACGAAATCATCGGAGTTGCGGTCGATCGGCAGGGTCTCGAGAACCTTCCGGCTGAAGGCGCGATAGCCGGTGTGATACTCGGAGAGCTTGATGCCCAGCATGAGGTTCTCGAACGCCGTCAGGAAGCGATTCGCGACGTACTTGTAGAGCGGCATCCCTCCCTTGCGAGCGCCGCGACCGAGGATGCGTGAGCCAAGCACGACATCGAACTCGTCGGACGCGACCAGCCAGGCCATCGCGCCGAGGAGGCGCGGCGAGTACTGGTAGTCGGGGTGCAGCATGACGACGATATCGGCGCCACGCGCGAGAGCGGCCCGATAGCAGGTCTTCTGGTTTCCGCCGTAGCCGCGGTTTTCCGGATGAACTACGAAGGGAATGCCGAGCCGCTCGGCGACCTTCACGGTTCCGTCGATCGAACCGTCGTCGACCAGCACGAACTCGTCCACGAGGCCTGCCGGCACCTCGTGGACGGTTTTCTCCAAGGTCCGTTCGGCGTTGTACGCCGGAAGGACGGTGATGAGTCGCTGGCCGCCGACCAAGGATTCTCCTCGCGAAACCTTGAATCACTCGGCAAGTGATGTTCCAGAACAGGGTTGCAATGTTACGTCTGGCCAACCGTCTTACCGTTGCACGAACACCACAGTCCGCGTCGAAAGTGCAGCGGTGTTGCGCCCTCGCCTAAGACGCCCGGATCCACCGGAACATCTCGGCGAAGCTGGCCCGCTTGCCGTACATGAGCACGCCGACCCGGTAGATCCTTCCCGCCACCCAGACCATCGCCAGCACGCCCAGCACCATCGCGAGCACCGACAGGGCGAGGTCTCCCGCCGAGAGAGGGCTCAGCGAGTTTCGCACCGGTGTGACGAATGGGGCGAAGGGGGGCACCAGGCTCATGATGCGACCCATCGTTCCGCTCGGCTCGTCCAGCAGGCGGAACATCAGCATCAGGCCGACAACGATGAGGATGGTAAGCGGCGCGCTCACCTGCTGGGTTTCCTGCACCGTGTTGCAGGCCGATCCGACCGCGGCGTAGGCGGCGGCGTAGAAGAGAAATCCCAGCACGAAGAAGAGGAGGAACACCGCGAAGGTCTCCGCGGGAATCACCGGGATCGGCATCGCCGCGACAGCCTCCGAGCCCGCTCCCAGCATGCGACCGATTCGCTCACGCTGGGAGGAGAGCAGGTACGCCGTTCCGGCCCAGATGCTCAGCTGGAGCAGGCCGACCGAACCCACGCCGAGCACCTTCCCCATCAGGAGCTGGAAGGGAGTAAGGCTCGAGACCAGCACCTCGTTGATGCGGTTGGTCTTCTCTTCCACGGTGCTCGTCATCACCTGCATGCCATAAATCAGGAGCGCCATGTAGAGCACGAAGGACATCGCGTAGGCCAGCGCGAAGGACGCTTCGCCCGATTCGCCGGTGAGCTTGCCCCGGCTGATCCGCTGGGTCTGAAGTGCGATCGGCTTCACCACGCTGCTCAGCACCTGGGGTGAGATCTGCTCCCGGGTGAGCTTCTCCATGAGCACTGCCTGCCGGAGCGTGCGGCTGAGCGCGCCCATCTCCGCCGGACTGCCGACATTGGCGCCAAAGTAGCTGAGCGTATCACGGGTCAGCGCCGATTCCTCGACCACGATGATGCCGTCGACCTGGTCGGCACCGAGATCGCGCCGGTCGGTGCGCGCGACGAGCGAGTCCCGGACCTGGTCGAGTGAGCGGCCTTCGGCGGAAACCCGGGAGACGTTGTAGCGCTTGGGGCTGTCGGGCTTTTCGCTGCGGCGGGCCGCGGCAAGCGCGGTCTCGACCCGGGCCCCAAAGCCACCCTGGGCCGCATCGAGGACGATGATGTTCTTCACCCGGGTGTTCCGTTGCATCAGGATGGGGAGCACGAACAGTGCGCCCATCATGAGCGGTCCGAGGATGGTGCCGATGACGAACGCGCGGGTCCGGGCGCGCTCGACGAACTCGCGGCGGACGACGGCCCAGATCTTATGCATTATGGCCCTCCGAGGCGGGCGCCGTGGCGGCTTCGGCGCCGACCTTGGCGATGAAGATGGACTGGAGCGAAGGCTCCACGATCGCGAAGCGCGAGATGCCCACGCCCGAGCGCACCAGGTCGGCCAGCAGCCGGTCGGGATCCGCGCCTGCGGCGAGCTCCAGCTCGGCGGTCGCGCCCGAGTCATCGAGGTTGGCAACGTGGGCCCGGTCGCGGAGGACCGCTGCGGCCTTGGCGGGATCGCGATGGAAGGCGAGGGCTACATGCCGGCCGCCCCCTTCGCGCTTCACCTCGGCCATGGTGCCGTCGACCACCTTGCGGCCGCGGCTGATGATGACCACCCGCTCGCACATCTTCTCGGCCTGCTCCATGATATGGGTCGAGAAGAGCACGGTGCGGCCCTGGCGGGCGAGGTCGATGACGACCTCCTTCATGATCTGGCTGTTGACCGGGTCGAGTCCGCTGAAGGGCTCGTCGAGGAGCACCAGCTCGGGATCGTGGAGCAGGGTCCCGGTGAACTGGACCTTCTGCTGCATGCCCTTGGAGAGATCTTCGACCTTTTTATCAGCCCAGTCGCCGAGGCCTAGCCGCTCCAGCCATTCGCCGGCCTTCTTGCGCGCGGTCCCGGTTGACAGGCCCTTGATCTCGGCCAGGAAGACGAGGTGGTCGAGCACCTTCATCTTCTTGTAAAGGCCCCGTTCTTCAGGGAGGAACCCGATCCGGGCAGACAGCTCACGGCCCTTTCCTGGGCCTCCGAAGAGGCTTATCCGCCCTTCGTCGGGCTCGATGATGTCCATGATCATCCGGATCGTGGTGCTCTTGCCGGCCCCGTTGGGGCCGAGAAGGCCGAAAATGACCCCCCGGGGGATCTCGAGGGACAGGTCCCGGACCGCGGTGTGGCCCGAGAATCGCTTGGTGACGTTTTCTACCCTTACGACGGCGTCGGTCATCTGCTCCCCATGGGTTTGGGCGCGAGATGAGACTAATGGACGGCCCCAATTGAGGGTATTGGCCACCCGTTGAACGGTGGCAAACCGGGCTTGGACGGAGGACTCTTGATGCAGGACGAACGGCTCAGGCGGCTGGTTCTCCGGCTGTTTCTTGCCTCGGGCTGCAGTGGCCTGATGTACCAGGTCGTCTGGGTCCGGATGCTGACCAGGATGTTCGGGGTCACTATCTACGCAACGTCCAC
>DATEOL010000315.1:0-7289 GCA_035274025.1 Gemmatimonadales bacterium
CGGCACTGAGCGCGGCCCGCGCGATCGAAGATCGGCCTTCCCTCGTCATTGCTCGCACCCACATCGGCTTCGGAAGCCCGCACAAACAGGACACCTGGCATGCGCACGGCGAGCCGCTCGGAGCCGATGAGGTGGTGCTCACCAAGCGCTCCTACGGCTGGCCGGAAGAACCCGCGTTCGCTGTCCCTGACGAAGCACTCCGCGAGTTTCGCCTGGTGGAATCGCGTGGAGCCGCGCTGGAGGCAGACTGGCAACGGCGCATGACGACCTACCGGACGGCGCACCCCGAGGCGGCCCTCGCGTTCGAGCGTGGCCTGGCCGGGGAGCTCCCCGCCGGGTGGGAGGCCAGATTGCCGGCGTTCACACCCCAGGACGGAGACATGGCCACCCGGGACGCCGGCGGCAGCGTGATCAATGCCCTGGCCGACGTGGTGCCGAACCTGATCGGCGGGTCCGGGGACCTCGATCCCTCGACGCGCACCATGATGAAGGGACGGGGGGATTTCCAAAGCCCCCTGGCTTTGCCGGGAGGCGCCGCTCTGCCCACCCAGGGTATGGCGGGGGGCGTCTGGGGATACGCCGGACGCAATATCCACTTCGGCATCCGCGAGCATGCGATGACCGCCATCCTGACCGGGCTGGCTCATCACGGCGGTGTCATCCCGTTCGGCGCCACGTTCCTGACGTTCTCGGACTATATGCGGCCGAGCATCCGGCTGGCGGCGCTCAGCGGGGCACGGGTGATCTACGTCTGGACCCACGACAGTATCGCGCTCGGCGAGGACGGGCCGACCCACCAGCCGGTGGAACATCTGGCCAGCCTGCGCGCGATGCCGAACATGCTGATCCTGCGGCCGGCCGACGCGACGGAGACGGTCGAGGCCTGGCGGATTGCGCTGCAACACACCGCTGGACCCGTGGGCCTCGTGCTCACCCGCCAGAAGCTGCCCGTCCTGGACCGTGCCACCCTGGCTCCCGCCTCAGGGGTGGCGCGCGGGGCTTACGTGTTGACCGAAGCGGGTCCCTCATTGCCCGATGTGGTGTTGATCGCCACCGGCTCGGAGGTGTCGCTGGCACTCGAGGCCCATCGGCGACTCGTGGCCGACGGCATCCGCAGCCGCGTGGTGTCGATGCCATCCTGGGAGCTCTTTGAGGCGCAACCGCAGAGCTACCGGGACGCGGTGCTTCCTCCGACGGTGCACGCGCGGGTCAGCATCGAAGCGGCGGCGCTCTTCGGGTGGGAACGGTACGTCGGTCCTGCCGGCGCGATCATCGGGGTGGACCGTTTCGGTGCGTCAGCCCCCGGATCCGTGGTGATGCGGGAGTTTGGCCTCACGGCGGACCACGTGTTCGAGAGCGCGAAGGCGGTACTGCTGCGATGAACCAGCATCGCTTTCCACCGGGCCGAGCTCCACCGCCACCACGATTCGAGCACACTCATCGTCACCTCCAGGAGTTCGCATGGCTGGTCAAGCAACCGGCCTGCCCTCTCTCGGACCAGTCGGACTGCAACGGCGACACCACGCGGTCTCCGGGATTACCTCCAGCCGCTCGAACGCGATCGGCGTGAAACACCCGGCGCAGATCCCGTAGTTGCCGGAGCCGATCCTGCCCAGAGCGGCGAGCAGGTGCATGGCCTTCCGGCGGTAACCGGCCGGAAAATTGCGGATCGCGACCTCCATGGCTTCGGGATGGTGAGACCCTGTCACGGCCGGCATCAGGCTCGTCCCGTCCGCGGATCTCGGCATGAGTCGCTCCAGCTCCGACGCCAGCTGGGCCTCGAGAGTACGGAGCTGCTGCTCCGTAAGGGGACGGGCCCCACGCGCGACGGTGATTCCGACTCCGTTTTTCACCGAATTCATTTCTCCTCCTTGATTGCCCTGGGCTACCAAACACATCGCCCCACCTCGCTTGGAGCGCGAGGTGGGGCGAGCGAATGCTCAGCACCGATTCCGGGTCTGGAGCTATCCTGTCGTCAGGAAGACTCCACTGGCCCGAATGCGCTCCGTGAATGATCCGCGTAGGACGCGAGGGACCGGCGCGCCGGACCACGAGCCCGCCCGTCCCCCGGCGTGCGCATTTCGGACACGCGCGTTCGATGGAGACACTGCGGAATCACCGGCTGGATGTGGTCGCGAGATTCGCCTGATCGCATGGCCTTCGATGCTCCCTGGGTCTCTTCGGTCTGGTCCGGCGACCCTATCCGATGCCGACCTCTTCCGGGTTCAAACTCGCCGATTCGAGGCCGGGGACCAATGGAACAATCGTACCGTCGAGATCAACGTCCGTTCCGGCTCGTATAGGGTCGCCTCCCGCCAAGCCACCCCCACGAGATTATATTCGTGGCCCGCGGGCTCAGGTGAGACGATTGCTCCGACCATCGGCAAACGAGCAGGCTCTGAACCGCGTAAGTCGTTGCAGTGAAATGTCGGGCCCGTAGCTCAGCTGGATAGAGCGCTTGCCTCCGGAGCAAGAGGTCGTGAGTTCGAATCTCGCCGGGCCCATACAGCTTTTCCTCCGCCTCGCCGCGTCCTCCGCGGTGGGGCGGTTTGCGTTGTCGGCCTGATGCCCCCGCGCGGTGTGACCGTCGCGCAGGCCACGAAGCGGCTGCTCGCGCTTGAGCACGTTGCACCGGGCACCTCGTATGGCCTGCCAGCCTTCCTGCTGCACGGCAAATTCTTCGCGCGCTTCCGCGACGACGACACGGTCCTCGTCCTCCAGCTTGGCAGCATCGATGATCGCGACGTGTTGATGCAGATGGACCCGAAGGCCTTCTTCTTCACCGATCACTACAAGAACTATCCCGCCGTCCTCATTCGGCTCGTCAACATCACCAGTGCCCGACTTGCCGAAACCCTGCAAGTTGCCTGGGAGGATCTCGTCCTGAAGCGAGCTCCGAAGCCGAAGCGGGCCCGCCGCAAGACCTGAGCATTTGCATACAGGGTTTGGCGATTCGTGCTAACCCTGTCTGTGCATTCCACAGCGCGTCACATCGTCAGCCAGATAGACCCAGTCACAAGGGGTGCTGCTGATGAAGCCGTCCAAAGGTTGGAACCTTATCTCGCCGCGAACCCGGATGTTGATCGGTGCCGCTGCCGTCGCCGGCGTCGGCATCGCCGGCGCGGCGATCGTGAAGTCGAGCGACGACGACCGACAGGCAACGATTCCCGCGGGCACGATGGTGGTAGGCGCGCTCGAGCAGACCGTCTCGACCAGGAACGCCGAGCCGGGCGACGTCGTGGTCCTGACCACCACGGCGCCGCTCAAGCTGGGAGAGAAAGTTTCCATTCCGAGCGGCATGCGGCTCCGCGGCCAGGTGACGTACGCCAAGGGTGGCGGGCGGATCGCCGGCGCGCCGGAGCTCACGCTCCGCTTTACCAGCCTCGACGTGGATGGCAGCCGCTATGACATCGCGGCCGAGCCTTTCCGCGTCAAGGGCACCAGCGATGCGAAGGAGAGCGCCATCGAGATCGCCGGAGGAACCGTCGCCGGCGCGGTGGTCGGCAAGGTCACCGGCAGCGTCGTGCGCGGTGCGGTCGTCGGCGCGGCGATCGGCACCGGCGTGGCCGTCCTCACCAAGGGAGACCAGATCGTACTCCCCTCCGGCCAGCGTCTTCGGGTACGACTGACCGAGCCGGTCACCGTCCGGTATTCCCTGCCCGATCGTGACGCCTGATCGGCTCTAGGGCAGCAGCGGGCTTCAGGCGATATTTGCCCGGAGCCCGAGATGATCAAGACTCAAGATGACGTAACAGCCGGCCAGGTGATCCTGGTCGACGAGGAGGATCGCGAAGTCGGCACGATGGAGAAGCTCGACGCCCACCGGCGCGGGCTCCTCCATCGTGCCGTCTCCGCGTTCCTGTTCGACGCAGAGGGACGCCACCTGCTCCAGCGCCGCGCCGACCACAAGTACCATTCGGCCGGGCTCTGGTCGAACGCCTGCTGCAGTCACCCCTGCCCTGGCGAATCCGCATCCGATGCGGTATCGCGCAGACTCCGCGAAGAGATGGGTGTGACTGTCCCGCTCACGCCCGTGCTCCGTTACACCTATCGGGCGGAGTTGGAGAACGACCTCGTCGAGCATGAGGTGGACCACGTATTCGTGGGACGGTTCGATGGCATTCCCGCGCCGAACCCCGCCGAGGTGAGCGAGTGGCGCTGGATCACGCCGGATGCGCTGACCGCCGAAATGGCGCTTGCACCCGCGTCCTTCACCGCCTGGTTCCGGCTGCTGCTTCCCGAGGTTCAGGATCTTCATCGCTGAATCCATATTCCCCAAATGATTCTCGCTCTCGAACCATTCGCCGCAGCAGCGTCGGAAGAATCCATCGCGAGGCTCCTCGGGTCCCTCGCCGCGCTTCTCATCGCGGCACGGCTCCTCGGCGAGGCGGCTCAGCGCCTGGGACAGCCGTCGGTCCTGGGCGAGCTTCTTGCCGGCATTCTCCTCGGCCCATCCCTGCTCGGCATCATCGATCCGGCCTCACCAGTCATGCACACACTGGGTGAGCTCGGCATCGTCATCCTGCTGTTCCAGATCGGGCTGCACACCAATCTCAAGGACATCCTCGCGGTGGGCATGCCGGCGACAGTGGTCGGCGTCGTTGGCGTCGTGGTCCCTTTCGCGAGCGGCTATTTCGTGGCGATCGCCCTTGGCCTGGACGGCGTGACCGCGGTCGTCTGCGGCGCGGCCCTCACCGCCACGTCGATCGGAATCTCCGCGCGAGTCCTGTCCGACCTCGGTCAGCTCGAGACGATCGAAGGGCGCATCGTCCTGGGCGCTGCGGTCCTCGACGACGTGGTCGGATTGATCATCCTGTCGATCGTCTCAGAGCTTGCGTCGGGTGGCGCGATCTCTGCCGTGAGCATTGGCCAGACGACGGCACTCGCGATCGGCTTTCTCGCCGTGGCACTCGTCGTGGGACGGCTGGTCGCCCCAGGCCTCATGCGCGTGGTGAGCAGACTGCGGGTGGACGGTGCGATCGGCAGCATCGCGCTCGCCTTCGCCTTCGCTCTCGCGGCCCTTGCGTCCGTGGCGGGCTCGGCCCTCATCATCGGGGCGTTCGCGGCGGGACTGGTGCTGCACACCACGCCGGAGGCCAGGCGAGTCGAGAAGGCCACGACCACGCTGGGACATTTCTTCGTGCCGGCGTTCTTCGTCGCGGTAGGCGCCTCGATCGACCTCCGCACCCTGGGCGACACCCGCGTCCTTCTGATTGGCGGCGCCCTGTCGCTGGTCGCCGTGCTCGGAAAGCTGGTGTCAGGCTACACGCCGTTCTGGCTGCAGGCGCGCAAGACCATGATCGGCGTGGCCATGATCCCGCGCGGCGAGGTTGGGCTGATCTTCGCCCAGATGGGACTCCTGACCGGGACGCTCGACCCCGGACTCTTCAGCGCGGTGGTCCTGATGGTGATGGTGACCACGTTCATCGCGCCCCCCTGGCTCGCCGCGATCGCGGGCAGGAGCCCGTCGACGCCGGACACCCGGGGCATCGACGAGCTGGTCTACGGCACCGACGACAAGTGACTGGGATTTTCAGCTCATGTTTGCGATTAGACCCAGCGCCTGCTGAACATGGAGGGAGTCCCCGAGCTCATCATCGTGGGGATCGGTTACCAGGAGGACAACCCCGCGGTCTACACCGGGAAGTACGCCGCCAACCGGAAGACCCCATTGAGTCCCACGGCGAACGGCTAAATTCTTTCCCATGACAACGACCATTCCTCACTGGATCAACGGCCGGCACTGCTCCGCCGAAGGCGCGACCGCCCCGGTCTACAATCCCGCCACTGGTGACGCGACAAGCGCCGTTCCGATGGGCGGCAGCAAGGAAGTGAACAGCGCGGTGGCGGCCGCCAGCGCGGCGTTCCTCGAGTGGCGGAATGCGTCGCTCTCGCGCCGGAGCGAGATCCTCTTCCGCTTCCGCGACCTGATGGCGGCCCATACGGACGACCTCGCCCGCCTCATCACCCGGGAGCATGGCAAGGTCTTCTCCGACGCGAAGGGCGAGGTGCGTCGAGGCATCGACGTGGTCGAGTTCGCCTGCGGCATTCCGCACCTCCTCAAGGGCCAGATCTCCGAGAACGTCTCGACCGACGTCGACACCTGGTCGCTGCGGCAGCCACTCGGCGTGGTCGCGGGCATCACGCCGTTCAACTTCCCTGCGATGGTCCCGCTCTGGATGTTCCCCATGGCCATCGCGTGCGGGAACACCTTCATCCTCAAGCCGTCGGAAAAAGACCCCAGCGCGTCGGTGTTCATGGCCGACTTGTTCACCAAAGCAGGACTGCCGGCCGGAGTGCTCAATGTGGTGCACGGCGGGCGCGAAGCGGTCGACGCGATCCTCGCCCACGAGGACATTCGCGCGGTGAGCTTCGTGGGATCGACCCCGGTCGCGCGCTACATCTACGAGACCGGCACGAAGGCGGGAAAGCGGGTGCAGGCCCTGGGCGGGGCCAAGAACCACATGGTGGTGATGCCCGACGCCGACCTCGACCAGGCAGCGGAAGCCGCGGTGAGCGCCGGCTATGGTTCGGCGGGCGAGCGCTGCATGGCGATCTCTGTCCTCGTCGCGGTCGGTGACGCGGGTGACGCACTCGTTTCACGCATTCAGGATCGCATCGCGAAGGTCTCGGTGGGAGACGGGCTCGAGAGTGGCAATGAGATGGGTCCGCTCATCACCCGGGAGCATCGCGATCGCGTCGCGGGCTACGTGGGCAAGGGGCGTGAGGAAGGCGCCAGGGTCGTGGTGGACGGGCGCGGACTGAGCGTCGCCGGCCGCGAGAACGGGTTCTTCCTCGGACCCTGCCTGCTCGATCACGTCGAGCCGGGCATGAGCGTCTATCGGGACGAGATCTTCGGCCCGGTGCTGTCGGTAATGCGCGCGGATTCCTACGAAGAGGCGCGCGACCTGATCAATGCCAACTCCTACGCCAATGGCGTCGCGATCTTCACCAGCTCCGGCGCGACTGCGCGCCGCTTCCAGCACGAGATCGAAGTCGGGATGGTCGGAGTGAACATTCCCATTCCGGTGCCGATGGCCTACTACTCCTTCGGCGGCTGGAAGAATTCCCTCTTCGGTGACACCCACATCTACGGGGAAGAGGGGATCCGGTTCTATACCCGAGCCAAGGTCGTGACGGCACGTTGGACGGGCGGAGGCGGACACGGCCTGGTGTTTCCAACCGCCAGGTAATTGACGGTTGACGGTTGACGATTGCGAGTGGTGCTTCCTGCCTGAAGCAATCGTCAACGTCAATCGTCAATCGCCAATTCCCTACTCGCCTCGCAG
>DATEOL010000316.1:0-13601 GCA_035274025.1 Gemmatimonadales bacterium
CTCGGGCTCGATGCCTTCGCCGCCAATCGGGTCTCGGTGGCCGAGCAATGGTTCCTGGAGGCGACCCAGGCCGATCCGTCGAGCCCGGTCGGGGTGCGGGCCCGGCTCGGATGGGGTGACGCGCGCGAGGCGCAGGGTGACCTCATGGGCGCCGCGATCGTGTGGCAAACAGTCGTCGGGACACCGGGCGCTCCCGATACGCTCAAGACGCAGGCCCGCGAGCGGATCAACCGCCTGGCGGCCGCGGGAAGCAGGGACAGTACGTGAAACCGGGGCGATGGGCTACGGGCTACGGGCTTGCCGCGCTGGTGGCGTTCAGCGGGTGCCTGCCGTTTGGCCTGGGCGGCAAGAGCCAACCCAAGCCACCGCCGCCGGTCGAGACCGTCGAGACCACGGCGAAGCGGGCCGACTCGCTCTTCAAGGCGGGCTCGGCGCACTTTCGCGCCGGCAGCTGGAAGAAGGCGGCGACCGCGCTCGATCGCGGCCTGCTGATCATGAATTACGACGATCCCCGGCGGCCGCTGGGTCACTTCATGATGGGCGAGATCCTGTTCGCGCAGGACAACCAGCTGCAGGCGGTGCGGGAGCTGCGTCGGGTCGCGGACGAGGGCGGTGCCGATTCGCTCGCGGCCGACGCGCTGCTCCGCGCGGGCGACGCGTACGCCGCGCTCTGGCGGAAGCCGGAGCTCGATCCGACCTACGGCGAGACGGCGCTCTCGACCTATCGCGAGGTGCAGCAGCGGTATGAAGGCACCGACGCGGCGCGGCGCGCGGGGGCACGGATCAACGAGCTGCAGGAGCTCTTCGCGACCAAGGAATACCGGACCGCGCTCTTCTACTATCGGCTCAAGGCCTACGACTCGGCGATCCTGTCGCTCCGGAACGTGGTCGCGACCTGGCCGCGGACCAAGATCGTTCCCGACGCGCTGGTGAAGCTGGTGGAGACGTATTCCAAGCTCGAGTACGAGGAAGACCTCCGCGAGACCTGCAAGTACGTTGCGCGTTTCTTCCCCGATACGTCCCCGCGCATCGCCGGGCACTGTCCAGCCGAGCCGACGTCGGCGGGAACGTCCTGACGTGAGGCTCGGGGTGCTGGGCGGCTCGTTCGATCCGGTGCATCACGGTCACCTGATCGCGGCGAGATCGCTCCGCGAGACGCTGGGGCTGGACCGGGTGCTGCTGATTCCGGCGGGACAGCAGCCCTTCAAGCGGGACGGGCATGGCGCCGAGGCCGTCGACCGCGCGACGATGGTCGAGCTGGCCATCCGCGGTGAGGTGGGACTCGGCATGGATCGGATGGAGGTCGAGCGCGCCGGCCCCTCGTACACCGTCGACACGCTGGCGACGCTCAAGGAGCTGTCTCCCGGCGCGGAGATCACGCTGCTGATCGGCGCGGATGCCGCGATGGAATTCCCGGCGTGGCGCTCGGCGGATCGGATCAGGGAGCTTGCCCGCGTCGTGGCATTCACGAGGGCAGGCTCGGCGGTGACTGGAGTTGAGGTGCCGGTGGTGGAGATCCCGGCGGTAGAGATTTCCTCGACGGACGTTCGCGCCCGGGTGCGTGAAGGCCGCTCGATTCGATACCTGGTACCGGATGCCGTGGCGGCGTACGTCGCAGAGCACCGGTTGTACCAGGACGGTCAGGACCATAGGACCCTAGGACCTTAGGACTTTCATGTTGAAGTCACTGGTAGGAGCGCTCGTCGGCAACCGCCACGAGCGGGAAATGAAGAAGTTCCGCCCCCTGGTCGACCAGATCCACGCGCACGAAGCGCGTCTCAAGGAGCTGTCGAGCGAGGATATCCAGGCCCAGACCGCGAAGTTCCGGGCCCGGATCGAGGAGCTGGTGGGAGGGGTGCGGGCCCAGAAGGACGAGGTGCGGAAGGCCAAGCACGATTGTGCCGACCCCACCGAGCGGGAAAAGCTCGAGGACCAGTTCCACGACCTCGAGAAGCAGTACAAGAAGGCGATGGCGGGCGCGCTCGACGAGATCCTCCCCGAGGCTTTCGCGACCGTTCGCGAGGCGTCGCGCCGGCTGCTGGGCTCCACGGTCATGGTCACCGGGCACGAGCTGACCTGGGACATGGTGCCCTACGATGTGCAGCTGCTCGGCGGCATCGTGCTGCACAAGGGGCGCATCGCGGAGATGGCGACCGGCGAGGGCAAGACCCTGGTCGCCACGCTGCCGATGTACCTGAACGCGCTCGCCGGACATGGCGCGCACCTCATCACCGTCAACAACTACCTGGCGCGGCGCGACTCCCAGTGGATGGGCCACCTCTACAAGTGGCTCGGCCTCACCGTGGGCTGCATCGACGACACCGAGCCCAGCACGGCGGAACGCCGCGCGGCGTACCTCTCCGATATCACCTACGGCACCAACAACGAGTTCGGCTTCGACTACCTCCGCGACAACATGGTGTTCTCGCTGGAGCAGCGGGTCCAGCGGGAGCACTGGTTCTCGATCGTGGACGAGGTCGACTCGATCCTGATCGACGAGGCGCGGACCCCGCTCATCATCTCGGGTCCGGTGGGGCACGCCGAGGACGACAAGTACGCCCAGTACAACCGGACGGTCTCCGACCTGGTGCGGAAGCAGACCGCCGTGGTGAACACGCTCATCGCCGAGGGGGAGAAGCTCATTGCGGGCGACAAGACCAGGGACGACGGCGCGGTGAAGCTCTACCAGGCGCAGATGGGAAGTCCCAAGAACAAGCGCCTGATGAAGCTGCTCAACGAGCCCGATGTGAGGCAGGCGGTGCAGAAGGTGGAGCTCCAGTACATCGGGGACCGGAAGCTCCCCACCAAGCAGCAGCAGTATCGCGACCTGGAGGAGGCGCTCTTCTTCGTCCTCGACGAGAAGGGTCACTCGGTCCACCTCACCGACCAGGGACACCAGGCCCTGTCGCCCGATGACCCGACGCTCTTCGTGGTGCCGGACATCTCCGAGGTGGTGCACCGGATCGACAAGGACCCCACGCTCGAGCCCGTGGAGCGCGCGGCGAAGCGGCGCGAGGTGGAAGGGGAGTACGCGGCCAAGAGCGAGAAGCTGCACATCATCCACAAGCTGCTCCAGGCCCACGCGCTCTACGACAAGGACGTGGACTACCTGGTCCAGGACAACGCGGTGCTGATCGTCGACGAGTTCACCGGGCGCGTGCTCGCCGGCCGGCGCTGGGCCGACGGACTGCACCAGGCGGTCGAAGCCAAGGAAGGCGTGACGGTGAAGGGCGAGACCCAGACGCTCGCCACCATCACCATCCAGAACTACTTCCGCATGTACGACAAGCTGGCGGGCATGACCGGCACCGCCGAGACCGAGGAGCAGGAGTTCTACAGCATCTACGGGCTCGAGGTGAATGTGATCCCCACCAACAAGCCTGCGCGCCGCAAGGACCAGCCCGACCGGATCTACCGTACCCGGCGCGAGAAGTACAACGCCGTGGCGGAAGAGGTGGAACGGCTGCAGAAGCTGGGGCTGCCCGTCCTCATTGGTACCACATCGGTCGACGTGTCGGAGACGCTGTCGAAGATGCTCCGGCGCGCCGGCCTCAAGCACGAGGTGCTGAACGCCAAGTATCACCAGCGCGAGGCCGAGATCGTGGCGGGCGCCGGCCAGGAGAGCGCGGTCACGATCGCGACCAACATGGCCGGCCGCGGAACCGACATCAAGCTCGGCCAGGGCGTGACCGACGCCAGGGTGGAGAAGTACGAGGACAACGGGAAGCCGAAGGAGCACGAGGAAATCGGCGGACTCCATATCATCGGCACCGAGCGCCACGAGTCACGCCGGATTGACCGGCAGCTGCGCGGCCGTTCGGGCCGCCAGGGCGACCCGGGATCCTCCCTCTTCTTCCTGTCGCTCGAAGACGACCTCATGCGGCTCTTCGGCAGCGACCGCATCGGCCGGATGATGGAGAAGAACGCCGAGGAGGGCGAGGTCATCACCGGCAAGATGGTCACGATGGCGATCGAGACCGCGCAGAAGCGGGTCGAGCTGCAGAATTTCCAGCAGCGGAAGCGCCTGCTCGAGTACGACGACGTGATGAACCAGCAGCGCGAGGTGGTGTACTCGCTCCGGTTCTTCGCGCTGGAGCGGGGCGAGGAGGTCAAGGCCGAAGCGCGCCGGATGATCTCGTCCGCCCTGGAGCACGCGGTGCGGAAGTTCGTTGCGGACTCCGAGAAGCCGGAGGATTGGGACCGGCAGGGCCTCTACGCCTCGATCCAGCTGCAGTACCTGGTGACCGCCGACGCCATCCTCGACCCGGCCGCGACGCCGGACGGGGAGGTACTGGTGCGGAAGGTCCTCGAGGAAGGGGAGGCGTCGTTCGCGCGGAAGGAGGAATACCTGCGCGACTTCGGCCGGAGCATCGGCGTCAACGACGTCGACATCCAGGTGCTGTCACAGATCATGCTCTCGACGCTGGACGAGAAGTGGAAGGACCACCTCTACGACCTCGACCAGCTTCGGAACGCCATCCAGTATCGCGCCTACGGCCAGAAGGACCCGCTGGTCGAATACAAGAAGGAGGCCTTCGAGATGTTCGAGGACCTCATGCGCGACGCGAACTCGACGTTCAGCGAGCGGTACCTCAAGGTGCAGGTGAGCGAGCCGCCCCGTCCCGGTCCGGGCACGACGACAGCACCGCCGCGGCGGCCCACGCCGCCGCCTGACAAGGCTTCGGCCGATGACCTGTTCACCGGGCCCGTCGCGCCGCCGCCGCCCGCGACCGTGACGACCTCATTGGGGCGGATGCCGACGAGCTCTGGGGGACCCGTCGGGCAAGTCGGCCGGAACGATCCGTGTCCGTGCGGGTCCGGCAAGAAATACAAGAAGTGCCATGGGGCCGGTGCCTGACATGGTTTGATGGGGCGGATGGGGCGGATGGGGCGGATAAGGCGGATAGGGCGGATGGGTCGGATTAGTAGCCGAGGATTCCACCCTTATCCGCCTTATCCGTCTTATCCGCCCTACTTCGGCTGCGCGTCAAAGGCTTTCGCCGCGATTCGCCACTCGCCTTTGATCTTCAAGAGCGCCATGTAGTCGATGAATTTCGTCTGGGGGTAGTCCAGCTCGATCTTCGCGATCGCCGCGGTGCCACTGATGTCCACGCTCACGATCCTCCGCTTGCGGGCGCTCTCGTCCGCGGCCGGCTTCCCGTTGAATCCCGCCGCATAGGCGTCACTGCTCCGGATGTTGATCGAGTCCCCGCGCGCGGGCGGTGACGAATGTCGGATTCGGCGCGCGGGTTTTTCTACCCCTCCGGGATGACAAGGATGACAGTCGGTTCGAGTGTCCATGTGACCTTGTATCCCATGAGTTTGTTGCTTCGTGAAGCGCACCTGCGCGCCGAGCTCCCGAGGGAACGACTGTGGTCGCGCGGCGCCGACGCGCTGACGTCGATCGAGTTGATTGCCGTGCTGCTGGGGACCGGCAAGGTGGGCGAGGATGTGTTGGCCGTCGCACGCGGACTGCTTGCGACGGGGGAGGGTTCGCTCCGCCGACTCGCCGCGCGCCCGCCGAGTGAGCTGCAGCGGACTCCCGGCGTCGGGCCGGTCAAGGCCGCCCGGCTCGTGGCGGCGCTCGAGCTGGCATCCCGTCTCGCGAGCGAGCTCCGTCCACCGGTCACCCGGATCCGATCCCCGTCCGATGTGGTGGCCCTCGTTGGGCCCCGGATCCGGGACCTGACGGTCGAGGAATTCCATGTCCTGGCCCTCGATACCCAGAGCCAGGTCCTGCGCGATGTGCTGGTCACCCGCGGCATCCTCAACAGCTCGCTGGTGCATCCCCGGGAGGTGTTCCGGGCGGTCATCGCCGAGGCGGCCGCGGGGGTGATCCTGGTCCACAACCACCCCAGTGGCGACCCGACGCCCTCGGCCGAGGACCGGAACGTGACCGCCCAGTTGGTGGCGGCGGGGCGGCTGCTGGACCTGCCGGTCTACGACCACGTCATCGTGGCAGGCGATCGGTGGTTGAGCATGGCGAGCGCCGGGCTGCTCTAGTCGACGGTCGACGGCCGACCGTAGACCCTAGACCGTAGATGGGCTGTTCCTTTCGTCCGTCGCCGGTAGCCCTTAGCCTTGAGAATGGCCTCGCCCCCCGCCCTGACTGAGATTCCGGCCGATTTCCGGGTTGCCCTCGAGCGGCACCGGGACCGGCTCGATCTCGACCTGATCGAGCGGGCCCTCCGGTTCAGTGTCACCGCGCACCGGGGGCAGAAGCGGATGAGCGGGGAGGAATTCGTCTCCCACTCGATCGCCGTGGCGAGCATCCTCCTGAGCCAACTCCTCGACAGCACCTCGATCGCGGCCGCACTGCTGCACGACGTGGCCGAGGACACCGAGATCGGGCTCGATGAGCTGAGCCAGGAATTCGGGACCGAGGTGGCCGGGCTGGTCGAGGGTCTCACCAAGATCTCCCACCTCACCTTCCGGTCGACCACCGAGGCCCAGGTCGAGAACTACCGCAAGCTCCTGCTTTCGATCGCGCGCGATGCGCGAGTCATCATCATCAAGCTGGCCGACCGGCTGCACAACATGCGGACGCTGGAGCACCTGCCGGCGGAACGTCGCCGCCGCATCGCGCTCGAGACCCGGGAGATCTATGCCCCGCTCGCGCACCGGTTCGGCATGGCCGGCATCAAGGCCGAACTGGAGGACCTCGCGTTCAAGTTCCTCGAGCCGGAGGAATACCGCGGGCTCGCCGACCAGCTGGCCGCGCGGCGCGCCGAGCGGGAGCAGATGATCCAGACCCTCCGGATCCCGCTGGAGAGCGAGCTCCGCCGCTCCAACGTGCCCGACTTCGAGGTGACCGGCCGGCCCAAGCATCTCTGGTCGATCGCCACCAAGATGAAGCGGCGGGGCACGCCGCTGGAGCAGATCTACGACATGATGGCGGTGCGGGTGATCGTGCCCAGCGTGCCCGAGTGTTATCACGTGCTCGGCATCATCCACCACCGCTGGACCCCGCTGCAGGAGCGCTTCAAGGACTACATCGCGAGCCCCAAGTCGAACGGGTACCAGTCGCTCCACACCACCATCTTCGGGCCCGGCGGTCACCTCTTCGAGGTCCAGATCCGCACACAGGAGATGCACCGCACCGCGGAGTACGGCATCGCGGCGCACTGGCTCTACAAGACCGACAGCACCAAGCCCGACGAGCTCGACCGTCACTTCGGGTGGTTCCGCCAGCTCCTCGAGCTGCAGCAGGACACCGCGAGCCCGGAGGAATTCCTCGAGTTCCTGAAGGTCGATCTTTACCAGGACGAGATCTTCGTCTTCACGCCGGCCGGCGACGTGAAGCGGCTGCCCAAGGGCTCGACGGCGATCGACTTCGCCTTCAGCGTCCACACCGACGTCGGTCTCCGCTGCCAGGGAGCCAAGGTGAACGGGCGGATTGCGCCCCTCCATCGCGAGCTCAAGAACGGCGACACCATCGAGATCCTCACCGGCCCCTCGCCGCGTCCGAGCCGCGACTGGCTCGCGCACGTGGTGACGGCGCGCGCGCGCCACAAGATCAAGCAGTGGATCAAGCATGAAGAGGAGACCGTCTCGGCCCAGCTGGGCCGCGACATCCTGGGCCGTGAGGTGAAGCGACGTCGTCTCGCGATGCCCGACCAGGCGATGCTCGCGCGCGCCGCGCCGGCGCTCAACCTGACCACGGCGGCCGCGCTCGAAATCGCGATCGGACGGGGAGACCTGGGGATCGCCCAGGTGATGAAGGCATTGTATCCCGATCTTCCGGACGATGAGCTGGAGGCGCCGAAGCCGACCGTCTTCGGACGACTGGTCGATCGCTGGCGGCTGGGACGCGGCATCAAGATCCAGGGCGTCGACGGCCTCATGGTCCGGTACGCGCAATGCTGCCAGCCGGTGCCGGGTGACGCGGTCGTCGGGTACGTGACGCAGGGCAGGGGCATCTCGATCCACCGCGCCGACTGTCCCAACCTGCTCACGCTCGACGGGCACGACCGCAGGGTCGAAATCGACTGGCAGGAGGTGGAAGGCGAATCGTTCGCGGTGCGACTGGTGCTCAATGCCGAAGACCGGCGCGGGCTCTACGCCGACATCATGGCCGCGATCAGCCAGACCGGCACCAACATCCGTCGCGCCGACCTGCACGCGAAGGATGGCTCAGCGTTCGGGACGATCTATGTGGAAGTGGACAACCTGCCGCACCTCGACAAGGTCACCAAGGCCATTCGCAAGATCAAAGGGGTGCACTCCATCGAGCGGCGTGACCTGAGCCCCACGACTGGTTCATCTTCACCGACCAACTGACATGGCATTCTGGCTGCTGAAAACCGAACCCTCCACGTATTCCTGGTCGGATCTCGTGAAGGCCAAACGGGCGGTGTGGGATGGAGTAAAGAATCCCACCGCGCTCCGGAACCTCCGCGAGATGAAGGTCGGGGATCAGGCCTTCATCTATCACACCGGCGACGAGAAGCAGATCGTCGGGATCGCGAAGGTGGTGAAGTCGGCGTACCCCGATCCCAAGGCGGGGGACGATTCGCTGGTGGTGGTCGACCTGGAACCCGTGAAGCCCCTCAAGTCGCCGGTGACCCTGGCCAGCATCAAGGCCGACAAGCGGTACGCGGGCTGGGCCCTGGTCCGGATCCCGAGGCTGTCGGTGATGCCCGTCGAGCCGGAGCACTGGAAAGACCTGGCCTCGTAGTCGATCGCCAGATCGCCAGGTCTCAAGCTCGCTAGATTTCCCGGATGCCGAAGTTCGAGGTCCAGGCTCCGTTCTCTCCCGCCGGCGACCAGCCGCGCGCCATCGAGCAGCTCACCGAAGGGCTCGAGCAGGGCACCAAATACCAGACGCTCCTGGGCGTTACGGGGTCGGGCAAGACCATGACCCTGGCGCACGTGGTGGCCAATTACGGCCGCCCCACGCTCGTGCTCTCGCACAACAAGACCCTGGCGGCCCAGCTCTACGGCGAGCTCAAGCAGTTTCTCCCCGCCAACGCGGTGGAATACTTCGTCTCCTACTACGACTACTACCAGCCCGAGGCCTACGTCCCCTCGACGGACATGTACATCGAGAAGGACGCGTCGATCAACGAGGACATCGAGCGCCTGCGCCTGCGCGCGACCTCGAGCCTCATGGAGCGCGATGACGTCGTGATCGTCGCGACCGTGAGCGCGATCTACGGCCTGGGCGATCCCGTCACCTACCGGCAGCTCATGCTCTCGGTGGCGCGGGGTGAATCGCGGGGGCGGGACGACATCCTCCGCGACCTGGTCGCGATCCAGTACGATCGCAACGACGTGAGCTTCGATCCCGGCGTGTTCCGGGTTCGCGGCGACACCATCGAGATCTTTCCCGCCTACGAGGAGCAGGCGGTTCGCATCGAGATGTGGGGCGACGAGATCGAGCGGATCAGCAAGATCCATCCGCTCACCGGACACACCATCGCCGAGCTCGACCGCTGCGCGATCTACCCCGCCAAGCATTTCGTCACCGAGCGGCCCACGATCGAGCGCGCCGTGAAGCTGATCCGCGCCGAGCTCGCCGAGCGTCTCATGCTGCTCCGCACCGCGGGCAAGCTGCTCGAGGCCCAGCGGCTCGAGAGCCGCACCAATTTCGACATCGACATGCTGCTCGAGATCGGCACCTGTCCCGGCGTCGAGAATTACTCCCGTCCCCTGAGCGGGCGCCGCGAAGGCGAGCGGCCGGCCTGTCTCCTCGACTATTTCCCGCCCGAGTACCTGGTGGTGGTCGACGAGTCGCACGTGTCCCTGCCGCAGATCGGCGGGATGTACAACGGCGACCGCGCCCGGAAGGAGACGCTGGTCGAATACGGTTTCCGGCTCCCCTCCGCGCTCGACAACCGGCCGCTCCGCTTCGAGGAGTTCATGACCCTGGTGCCGCGGATGATCAGCGTGTCCGCGACCCCGGGCGACTACGAGCTGGGGCTCGCGCAGACCCGCGTGGTGGAGCAGATCAACCGGCCGACTGGCCTGGTCGACCCGCTGGTCGACATCCGTCCGGTGAAGGGCCAGGTGGACGACCTGCTCCGGGAAATCAGCGAACGAGTCGCCCGCCGCGAGCGCGTGCTGGTGACGACCCTGACCAAGCGCATGTCGGAGGACCTGACCGATTACCTCCAGCAGCACGGCGTGCGGGTGCGGTACCTCCACTCCGACATCGACGCGATCGAGCGGGTGGAGATCCTCCGCGGTCTCCGGCTCGGCGAGTTCGACGTGCTGGTGGGCATCAACCTGCTGCGCGAGGGTCTCGACCTTCCGGAAGTGTCGCTGGTCGCCGTGCTCGACGCCGACCAGGAAGGCTTCCTCCGCTCCGACCGCTCCCTGATCCAGACCGTCGGCCGTGCGGCGCGCAATATCAACGGGCGCGCCGTGCTCTACGCGGACCGGATCACCGGTTCGATGCGCCGCGCGCTCGACGAGATGGATCGCCGCCGCGCGCTCCAGCAGGCGTACAACACCGCGCACGGCATCACGCCGACGTCCATCGTCAAGTCGCTGGAAGAGACCAAGCTGGTGACCCGCGTGGCCGACGCGCGCATGGAGCGTCCCGCGAAGGAGAAGCCCGCGCCGGCAGGAGCGCCCGACCTGCGCGACCCCGCGCAGCGCGCGACCTACATCCTGGCGCTGGAGAAGCAGATGCGCGAGGCGGCCGCGAACCTCGAGTTCGAGGTCGCCGCGCTGCTGCGTGACCAGATCAACGACCTTCGCTCGGTGACGGCACCGGACGTCCGTCGGGGCGGATCCCGGATGCGCCAGCGCGCGTGACCGAAACGCTCGCGGAGGCGGGCCTGATCGACCGGGCAGCGCATCTCGCCGGGACACTCCCGTCCGGATCGGTGATCTGGCTCGAAGGTCCCCTCGGAGCGGGAAAGACCACCTTCGCGCGCGCCCTGCTCGCCGCCCGGGGTGCCACGCTCCACGCCACCAGTCCCACCTTCAACCTCGCCCATCACCACGAGGGTCCCCGCGGTGCCGCCTACCACGTCGACTGCTACCGGCTTCGGGATCCGGAGGAAGCCGGCGAGCTCGATTGGGATGGCATGCAGCAGGGCGACCTGTTGCTGGTGGAATGGCCCGAACGCGGTGGGGCCTGGGTACCGCCGCCGTTCGCGCGGGTGAAGCTGGGGTACGCCCCCGATCCCGATGCGCGAACCATCGACGTCGAGCTCGCCGCATGACCGTCCGACTCGCGATCGATTCCACCAGCGACCGGCTCTCCATTGCCGCCGACCGGAACCGAGGGACGCCCGAATCGGCCGCGCTGCAGGGCGCCCGCCGTCACGCCGGTGCCCTGCTCCCGATGATCGACGACGTCCTCGGCCGACTCGGTGCAACTGCTCGCGACGTGTCGGTCGTCGCCGTTGCGGATGGTCCCGGGAGCTTCACGGGAATTCGGGTGTCGTTTGCGGCCGCGAAAGCGTTGGCCGCTGAAGGGGCGATGATGGTGACGGCGCCATCGTTGATGGTGCGGGCGGCGCACAGTCTCCTCGTCTCTTCGTCTCATCGTCCCGGATCGCCTCTTCGGGTTCTCGCGATCTCCTCGGCACTCCGGGGCGAGGTGTACGCGGGGATCTGGAGCGTCGAGACTGATCGCATCGAGACCGTGATGGCGCCGCGAACCATCTCCGCGCGTGACATCGCGGCGCTTCCTGCATTCGACGACGCAGTCGGCGATGGTCCGGAAGATTTTCTGGCTGCCGTTCGCGCCAGGCGTGAGTGGCCGGAGGCCGCGACGCTGCTTCAACTGATCGATGTGCCCGGCGGCGCGCGAGTCATCGCCGCGCCACTCGATTTCGAGCCGCACTACGGCCGTCCAGCCGAAGCCGCGGCCAAGTGGGAGCGCGAGCATGGCCGTCCGCTGCCAGATCCGACCGGCCACGGCGGCTGATACCGCGAGGCTCGCCGAGCTCGAACGGATCTGCTTCAGCGATCCGTGGAGCCCGGCGGGCCTGCGCGAGATGATTTCCGCGACGCAATCCATCGGACTGGTCGCGCTGGTCCGGGGAACCATCATCGGCTACGCGATCGCTCGATACGCGGCCGGCTCGGGGGAGATTCTCAACCTCGCCGTCGCACCCGAGCAGAGAAGGGAAGGAGTCGCGGCCCACCTCATCGACGCGCTCCTCGAAGGACTCCGCTCCCGTGAAGTCCTGGAGGTCTACCTGGAAGTCCGGGAATCCAATGGCCCGGCCCGTGCCCTGTACGAGGACAAGGGGTTTACCGTGGCTGGCATGCGACGTGCCTACTACAGGTATCCGACTGAGGACGCCCTCGTCCTCCGATTGCCGCTCGCTAGAGGCGCATAAAAACGATCCGCCGTGCGTATCTTTGGTTGACTTAACGACTTACGATTCTATACTCTTGGGGAAGCTTCGCTGAACACCAGCGCTTTTACCCCGGGGGTTACCGTGAGTCGCAGCCTGAATAAAGTCATCCTGATTGGCAATTTGGGGGCTGATCCCGAAGTCCGCAGTACCGCAAATGGGTCGCGCGTCGCGACCATCTCCGTGGCCACCGGCCGGGTCTGGAAGGACCAGTCCGGCGAGCGCAAGGAGAAAACCGAGTGGCATCGTGTCATCCTCTGGAACAACAAGGGGAGCACGCTGGCCGATGTGGTCGAGCGGTATTGCAAGAAGGGCGACAAGGTGTACATCGAAGGGAGCATCGAGTACCGCTCCTGGCAGGACAAGGAAGGTCAGACGCGCTACACCACAGAGATCACCGCGCGCGAACTGATCATGCTCTCTTCGCGTTCGGCCGATGCCGATTCAGCCTTCCCCGCTTCGAAAGTCGCGGCGTCCGCCGCACCGCGGAAGGCAGAAGGGCTCGGCGACTTCCCGGAGGCTCTTGATGCCGAGGATGACGATTTGCCGTTCTAGTCTTTCCCTGTTCGCGCTGCTCGCGGCGGCCATCCCCGCCGCGAGCGCCCAGACTCCGCACGCCGACGCGCATACCGTCCAGTCCGGGGACACGCTCTGGGATCTCGCCCGCCGGTACCTCGGCGACCCCTTCCTCTGGCCGCAGATCTATCGACTGAACACCGGTATCGTGGAAGATCCGCACTGGATCTACCCCGGTGAGGTGCTCCAGCTCGCGGCCGGTGAAGGCGCCCAGTCCGTCCCCGCGGAAGACACTCCCGCGCCCGAGCCCGACCGTCCCGGCCTGGTCGAGGCGCCGCCCCGGGAGGCGGAGTACCCGATGCCGGAGTTCGCGCGCCAGAAGCGGAGCGAGTCGGCCGAGGGCCTGGGTGGGTACCTGAACCAGGAGTATCGTCCGCTTCGTCCCGGCGAGTTCTACTCCAGCGGGTTTCTGACCGAGAACAGCATGCCGCCAGCCGGGCTCCTGCTGGGACCAGTGACTCCGCCCCAGATCCGGAACCTGAGTGAGCGGACGATGGCGACCCTCTACACCGAAGTGGGCATCCGCGCCCCCGAGGGTGTGACCTACGCCAAGGGCGACACGCTGACCGTCTACACCCTCGAGCTGGGCTTCCCGGGCTATGGTGACATCGTCATCCCGAGCGGGCTGGTTCGGATTACCGGACAGTCCGAGCACCAGTACCTGGCCGAGGTCGTTGCCCTGTACGGTGCGATCCGCAGCGGGCA
>DATEOL010000317.1:0-9377 GCA_035274025.1 Gemmatimonadales bacterium
CCTATCACTGGCTCCAGGTGGGACTGTACGAGCCGCTCATCGAGAGCAGCTCCCTGGCGGACAAGAAGGCCGGGGTGCAGCACACCGTCGCGCGCTTCTGGGACATGCTCGACTCCGCGCCGGCCCGCCTGCCGACGGTGATGCCGATGACCTCCGCGGTCGCGCCGCTCTTCTCGGAGCGGCACCCGCGCGCGGCGATCATCTTCGACAACCTGCACATGCTGCACGACATCATCTCCGACATCCTTGTCTCGGACCGGATCCCGAAGTCAGGGAAGCGCGACGCGATCTATGCGGCGCTCAGGGAATTCCAGGATGGCAGCCGGAACACGATGGAGCTGGAGCACTGGCGGATGATGGGCGAGCACATGGGTGGGGTTGAAAAGATGGGGGGCCGGGCGGGCTCCAAGCCGCACTAGCGTCGTGTCGGTGGTCTCGGCGTCTCAGCGTCTCGGCGTCTCGGCGTCTCGGCGTCTCGGCGTCTCAGCGTCTCAGCGTCTCAGCGTCTCAGCGGCTCTTCGTCTCAGCGTCTCATCGTCTCATCGTCTCATCGTCTCACTCGTCTCAGCGTCTCAGCGCGGCAATCGCCTTCTCAAGCTCCGGGCGAGTCGGAGTGTCAGGCCGCGAATGTGAAAAATCCTCTCTCGGATCCCTGAACACATTTCATCCGTGATGTAGCCCTCATCCTTGGCAAGGATCACATGATTCTCTGTTTCGGCCAAGGATCCAAGTGCAATTCCGACATGACGCAAGAAGGTCGAGGGTGTTTGCGAGCCCACCCCTTCAGCAAGGTTGGCCGAAACGGATCGGGCTGCCCGTCTGAACTGAGCAGACAGGTCATAGAGCTCGTCACGCGGAAACGTTCGAGAGAGCTTGCCCACCTGAAGCGCTAGCGCGTGAGAATCCCGCCAGGCATCCAGTTTCTCGAATCGGGCGATCACCATGACGTAGTATCGCGCCCAGATGGAGCAAGGACGTAACCAGCATTACGCAGGAATGCCCAAGTTCCCGCGAGCAGTTGGAGAGACCGGGCTGAGGCGCTGAGACGTTGAGACGATGAGACGATGAGACGAGTGAGACGAGTGAGACGTTGAGACGACCTGAGACGATTGAGACGCTGAGACGTTGAGGCGATGAGACGCTGAGCCGATCGAGACGCTGTGACGCTGAGACGAGTGAGACGATGAGACGATGTGACGAAGTGACGATGTGACGAAGTGACGCTGGACTAGGTCCCCGCCGTCCAGGTCTCCCATGTCAAATGGCACCGGCTCTCGAAGAACTCCGCCGGGTGCCCGCTCTGGCCGATCAGGCTGTGCAGCATCTCGTGCCGCACCACCATTTCATGATTGCGGTAATTCCCGGCGACGAAGATGGAGTGATGATCGCCCCGCCGGGTCCACATGCCGACTTTCTGGCCCTGGTCGGTGAGGAAGGTGTCGACCCCGGGGATTACGTAGAACTGGATGGCGGTGATCCGGCCGCTCAGGTTGGCGCAGCGCTCGGTCCGCTCGAACCAGACGGCGTACTCCAGGGGTGCCTCGATCGCGATGGCGCCGTCGGGCAGGGGCGAAGACGGCTCGGTCGGGGTACAGCCCGAGATGACCGCAAGCGCGAGGGATCCCTGAACGACCAGCCGCCGCATCTCCAACCTTCCGAAAAGGTGTCAATGGATCGGACGGTGTCGAATAATGCGAGGGTGATGCCGCTGGACCGTCGGACGGTCTGACCGTCTGACAATCGGTCAACATCACAAATATGTCAAGACAATCTGTTGGCTAACTTTGGTTGGGAAAAAGCGTTATAGCGTCTGTCGACGAAGTGGAAATCTCCAGCAGGGGATCGACCAACGGGAGAACGGAACCTTGGAATGACTGAGGGACGGGAGCGACGGGTGCGGCAGGGATGCTACTACCAGCCTGCGGTCAGACGGTCAGACGGTCAGACGGTCAACGGTCCGACCGTTTCACGGCGTGGGTGGGATTCGAACCCACGAGCGAGTTTCCCCGCTGGCGGTTTTCAAGACCGCTGCCTTCAACCACTCGGCCACCACGCCTCAGGGCGCTATTTACTTCGCCCGCAACGCCGACACCACCGCCTGAGCCACGCTGTCCGCCCGCACGGCGGTCGTGGTGTCGCCCGATTCGCGCCAGGCGTCCGACATCCCTCCATATATGATCGCGTACAGCTCCAGGATCGAGACCGAGGGCTGGTCCATCCACCCTCGGGGCCGATGCCGGGAAACCTCCGACCAGCGGTACTGGTTCCAGAGCAGCGACCGTGACCGCGCGAGGTCGATGAACCCCATTCCCCGGCTCAGGACGATGTTGCCGTCCGGCTTGACCAGGGTGGGGTTGAGTCGCCGGGCCAGTCCTTCGGACACGAGATACGGCGTGAGCCCGAGGGTCTGGTCGGGGAATCCCCCGGTGCTCCAGCTGAAGTAGACCGGGCGCTTGCCCAGGTTGTCGCGGATCAGGAAGATGACGGCCAGATCACTGCGGGTGAGATAGTCGGGCCCGATCCGCATCTGGAGGCTGTCGATCGCCAGCCCCTTCTGCTCCGGTGTCCGCATCACCTCTGGAAGGCTGTCGAGCTCCTGCTCGCTCAGGCTGAGGGCCGGATAGTCGGGATAGACCCACGGTCCGGTGCGGCGCAGCGAGTCGGTCGTCGGCCCAATCGAAAGCGAACGGGCAGAGTCGCTTTCCCGCCAGACCGGCGCGCCCTTCGCGGGATCGAACTCGTCGACCTTCCGGCGCCTCACCTGCTTGAGGTGCCACTCGGTGTTGAGCAGCGACAGGTTCGCCAGCGTGACGTCGCGCCGAACACCCATGACTTCCTGCGCGAACCAGAGCGGGAAGGTGTCATTGTCGCCCGCCGTGATCAGGATCGAGTACGGCTCGACCGACTGCAGCAGGTCCACTGCCCAGTCCCGCGGTGTGGTCTCATGCGCGCGGCTCGCGGTCACCCGGTTGCCGATGAGCGGAATAAGCCCGAGCGCCAGGACCGGCGTCGCCGCCAGCCAGCCTTTCCGCTGGTCGGACTGGTCCTTGAACATGCCGGCCACGCTCTCCATCAGGGAGCCGAGTCCGACGGCGATCAGCGTCCCGAAATAGGAGAACGAGCAGAGGAAGAAGTAGTCTCGCTCGCGGACTTCGCGGGCGAGATCCGGCTGGTCGGGATGCTGCGAGAAGCCGTACTTGAAGTTCAGGTAGAAGATCAGCGCGAGGGTGAGCGTGCCCAGCATGGCGAGGGCGGCGACGCCGGCGCGGCTGTCGCGCCGGATCAGCGTCCACAAGCCGAGGAGGCCCAGCACCGTGAAGATCGCGGTCGCAATGGACGAGGCCGACCGCCAGTCACGCGCCGCCTGCCAGCTCCAGTACTGCCAGTAATTCCCCAGCTGTGAGACGAAGTCGGCCTGCCGCTCGCTCACCGGCGGCTTGGCGTACTGCACCCGGTTGAGAACGTCGAGCAGCGCGTGCCACGTCGTGGGCTCGCCTTCGTTGATCGCCGGGAGCTGCGCGGCGCGGATCGGCAGGAAGATGTAGTTGAGCGAGATCCCGACCACGACGGCAATGATGCTGAGCCAGAGGAAGGGGTTCTTCGCGTCCTTGATCACCGACCACGCAAGGAGTCCCGCGGTGACCAGGCCGACGACGATTCCCGTGGTCGTGCCGGCAAGTGTCTCGGTCCAGACGCCGGATGCGGCAATGAGCACGAGCCAGCCGAGCAGGAGGACCCAGGGCCGCAGTGCTGCCCGCCAGTCGGTCCAGAGGACGTAGATCGCCACCGCAGGCGCGGCGAGCACCCCCATCATGTGGTTGGTGGACGAAAGCGTCATCAGGTATGCGATCAGGATGAGCCAGCGGTCGCGGTGCGGGCCGGGTTCGTCATCGCCCCAGTGCACCACGATCCACATCACCAGCGCCATCGAGAGCAGCGAGAGGGTGTACACCTTCTCGTTGACGGTGGACTGGTTCCACACGGTCCACATGGTGGCCCCGGCGAAGGCCCCCGCGAACGCCGCGGCGATCCGGGCCGGGCGCCAGCTCACCACGTTCCTGAGCCACCGCTCTGCCACCAGGAACCACAGTCCCGCGGCCGCCGCGGAGGTGACCGCCGCGAACAGGTTGATTCGGGTGGCGTACTCCGACGCGAGCGGCAGCAGTCCGAAGACATGCGCCGTCACCACGAAGAGCGGGTTGCCGGGCGGATGGGGAATGCCGAGGACCTTCGCGGCAGCGATGTACTCGGCGGTATCCCAGAAGGCGATCGTGGGTCCCAGCGTGAGGACGTAGACGACGAGCACGACCAGCGCGGTGACCAGCGCGATGCCGTAGGGAGGGCGTTCGGAAAGTTCCTGCGTCATCTCTGGTGCCTCAGTGCCGGAACATTCGCTTGCCGGTCAGGACCATCGCCATCCCGTGGGTCTCGGCGGCCGCGATGACTTCCTTGTCGCGGACCGATCCGCCAGGCTGGATGACTGCGGTGATACCGGCCGCGCCGGCTTCATCGAGACCGTCGGGGAAGGGGAAGAAGGCGTCGGACGCCATGACGGCGCCCCTGGTCTCGTGCTTCTGCTGCCTGGCCTTGTGAACGGCCAGGAAGGCCGCATCCACCCGGCTCATCTGGCCGGCGCCGACGCCAATGGCCATTTCGTCCCGCGCCAGGAGGATCGCGTTCGACTTGACCGTCGCCACCGCGGCCCAGGCGAAGCGGAGGTCCTCCCACTCGCTCGCGGTGGGCTGCCGACGGGTCACGACGCTCCAGCCGGTCTCCGAGGGATCGAAGATGAACCGCTCCTGGACCAGGAATCCCCCCCGGACCCGCTTCCAGTCGAAGGATCCCTGACCGGTGGCTACCGGAATCTCGACCACGCGCAGGTTCTTCTTGCTCTTGAAGACTTCAATCGCGTCGTCATGGACCGTCGGCGCCACCACCACCTCGACGAAGAGGTCGTGGAGCGCCTCGGCGAGCTGCCGGTCGAGGACGGTGTTGACCGCGATGACGGAACCGAAGGCGGAGACCGGATCGGTCGCGCGCGCCCGGGCCAGCGCCTCGAGCGCGGTGCGACCCACCGCGATGCCGCACGGCGTCGTGTGCTTGATGACCGCGCAGGCGGGACGGTTGCCCCAGGCGCTCACCGCGGTCACCGCCGCGTCGATGTCGAGCAGGTTGTTGAACGAGAGCTCCTTGCCCTGGAGATGCCGGAGGTCGCGGATGCCGCGCGGCTCTTCCGCCGCGTAGAGTGCCGCCTGCTGATGCGGATTTTCCCCGTATCGCAGCGGAAGGATGCGCTCGAGCGAGAGATTGATCCGGGCCGGCATCCGGTCGTCGGGATGGGTCAGGAAGCTGGCGATGGCGGCGTCGTAGTCGGCGACGTGGGTGAAGACCTTCGCGGCGAACTCGCGGCGGCACTCATCAGGCACCGCGCCGTTCCGGATCATTTCCAGCACTGTGGAATAGTCCTTCGGATCCACGACCGGCAGGACGTACTGGTGATTCTTCGCGGCCGCGCGGAGCATCGAGGGCCCGCCGACGTCGATATTCTCGATCGCGTCCTCGAAGGTGACGCCGGGATCGGCGACCGTCGCCTGGAACGGATAGAGGTTCACCGCGACGAGCTGGAACGGGATGATGCCATGCTCGGCGAGCGCGCTGGCGTGGGTCGGGATGTCGGGGCGGGCGAGAAGGCCGGCGTGGATGCGCGGGTGCAGCGTCTTCACCCGCCCATCGAGGATCTCGGGGAAGCCGGTCACCTGGTCGACGGTCGTGACGGGCACGCTTGCCTTGCGGAGCGCGGCGGCGGTGCCGCCGGTGGAGACCACTTCCCAGCCCAGCTCGACGAGCCCCTGGGCGAATCCCACGATGCCGCGTTTGTCGCTGACGGATATCAGTGCGCGCGGCATGCCTGCTGGATCACGAAGCGATCTCCATTTCGAAGGTGAAGGGCGCGGGCGAGCCCCGCTCCGCGGCGTGCAGGACAGCGGCGGGAAGGAGCTGGTGCTCCACCCCGATGATGCGATCGGCCAGCGTCGCGGCCGTGTCGCCGGGGAGGACCGGCACGCGGGCCTGGGCAAGGATCGGCCCCTCGTCGTACTTGTCGGTGACGAGGTGGACGGTCGCCCCCGACTCGGTCTCGCCCGCGGCGATGACGGCCTCGTGGACCCGCTTCCCGTACATGCCGGGACCGCCGTACTTGGGGAGCAGTGCCGGATGGATGTTGATGATCCGCCCCGCATACGCGGTCACAACCTCGGCCGGCACGAGCCTGATATAGCCCGCCAGCACGAGGAGGTCGGCCCGCGAGGCGCCCAGCACGGCCAGCCAGGGCCGGGGATCGGCGGGGTCGTCGAAGATTGCGGTCGGCAGCATGGCGGCACGAGCGAGCGCCACTCCGCCGGAATCCCGGTTGTGGCTCAGTACGGCCACGACCCTGGCCCGGCTGTCACCTTCGAGCGTGCGCACCAGCGCCGAAAGATTGCTGCCCCGCCCGGATACGGCGACGGCGATTCGGTAGGACACGGGCCAAAAACTAATAGCTCCGCGCTTGAATTTGGGGTTACCGTGGGTCGGGAAGTCGAGACGGCGGGACGTCCCGGCGCCTCACGACCTCCCGTCATCCCGCCCTCCCGGCTTACTTCAGCCATGCTTCATCTTCGATGCGGCGACGATATCCTCCCCGCCATCGCGGCGGCCGGGCTCCCGGGAAAGGCCGTGAAGTGGTGCGATCCCCTCTGCGAAGGACCGGTCAGGGCGTGGCCGGATGACGGTGCCCGCCGCGCGGAGAGGAGCGCCTGGGCGGCTGCCCGATTCGGCCTGGAGCCCCAGGTAGCCCTCGGCACCCTGGAAGGCGAGGACATGGCACTGGCCTCATCTGCCCGCGAAGATGAGGTCGTCCTCTGGTTCGAGGCCGACCTCTTCGACCAGAGCATCCTCATATATCTGCTCGATCGCCTCTCGGAGCTGGCGCCGGAGCGCACCAGCCTGATCTGCATCGGCAGTCATCCGGCTCACGAGAACTTCGTCGGACTGGGCCAGCTCAACATCGAGGAGATCGCGGCCCTCTATCCCCACCGGGTCCGGGTGACTCCTGAACAGTTCGAGACCGCGCGGAAGGCGGTCGCGGTGTTCGGGTCGGGCGACCCGGAGGCGATCTGGTCCTTCGCGCTCACCGAATCGGGGCCACTCGAGTTCCTCGGTGACGCGCTGCGGCGCTGGCTTGGGGAGCTGCCCTCGGTCCGGAACGGACTCAGCATGACCGAGTCGATGGGCCTGCAGACCTTCGCCGCGGGGGCCGACGCGCCCCGTGATGCGTTTCCCGTGGTGCAGCGCTTCGAAAGCCGGCCCTGGATGGGTGACTGGATGTTCTACGAGTCGATGCGGCTGCTTACACTGGGTCCGGCCCCGCTCCTTCGTCCGCTGGGCAAGGTGCCGCGTCCCGGCGACCCCGCGTTCGCCTCGGCAAAATTCGAGGTGACCGACATGGGGCGCGCAGTGATCGCCGGAAAGGAAGACTGGTTCAGGGTGTCGGGAGTGATCCGCTGGCAGGGGAGTGTACTGCTCGAGGCACCGCGGCCGGCCTGGCGGTTTGATGAAGCGACCGGACGACCGCAAAAAACGATCTAGCGATCTGGCAATCTGGCGAGCTGGCGATCGACCGCTTCGTTGAGATCTCGAACGACGGCGAAGCCCTGCTGTTCCGCGTCGCCCCTCGACAGTCGACCGTCGCCCGTCTGCACCAGGATCGCCGTCCCACCAAGCGACCTCGCAGCCTCGAGGTCGGTCATCCGGTCGCCCACGTAGATGCTGCCCGTGAAGTCGATCCCGAATCGTTCAGCCGCAGAGAGGTAGTGCTTGAGTCCCGGCTTCCTGCAGTCGCAGGGACCGGTGACGTCAGGATGGTGGGGACACATATAACTCGCATCGATGCGAGCGCCGTGTTCCGCGAGCAACGCGTCGAGCTTCGACGCGACCGCATCGTATTCCCCCGTCGTGAAGAGTCCCCGCGCGATTCCTGACTGGTTCGTCACCACCACGACCACCCAGCCCGCCTCGTTGAGCCGGCGGATCGCCTCGGCGGAACCCTTGATGAGACGAACGCCGTCCCGGTCACGGACGAAGCCGGTGTCCTCGATGATGGTGCCGTCGCGATCGAGAAAAGCCGCGGGGCGGAGGTTCATGCGAAGTCGAGGTCGGCGAGGACTGCTCCCACCACCGGCAGGTCTTCGTCGGCAACCGTGCGCGGATCGAGGAGCACGCGATCGTCCGCCACGCGTGCCACGACCGGCGGACGGCCCAGCCGAAGCCGAAGGGCCAGGGCGTCCGCGCCGAGAGGAGGGGGCGTCAACGCGACGAGATGAGTCGGAAGCGACGCGCCAGGAAAGGAGCCTCCCCCGACCGCGGATTCCCCCGCGATGACCGTCGCGCTCGACCAGGCCGGGCAGAGGGCGGCGAGCTTGGACGCCCGTTCCTCGAGCACCTGCGGGTCTGCCGTCAGCATCGCGAGGATCGGGATCTCTCGCCGCGCGGTCTCGGGGTCGTGGTACAGCGCGAGGGTCGCTTCGAGCGCGGCGAGTGTGAGCTTGTCCGCGCGCGCGGCCCGGGCGAAGGCGTTCGCCCGACAGCGACGAACCAGTGCGCTGGTTCCCGCGAGGCATCCCGCCTGGGGGCCGCCGAGGAGCTTGTCGCCGCTGAAGAGCACGAGGTCCGCGCCGGCGTTTACCGCGTCCTGCACCCGCGGCTCATCGTGCAGACCCCAGGGAGCAAGATCCGCGAGCAGTCCGCTGCCGATGTCATGCAGGAAGGGAACGTCCCGCTCGTGAGCGAGGGTCGCGAGCTCCACGGGATCGGGTGACGTGACGAATCCGCGCTGCTCGAAGTTGCTCCGGTGCACGGTGAGGATCGCGCCGGTGTTTGCCGAGATCGCCTTGCGATAGTCCTGGAGATGGGTGCGATTGGTGGTGCCCACCTCCTTGAGCACCGCGCCGCTCTTCTCCAGGATCTCGGGAATCCGGAACGATCCGCCGATCTCGATCAGCTCGCCGCGGGAGATGATGACCTCGCGCCCCTCACCGACCTCGTTGAGCGCGAGCACGAGGGCGGACGCCGCATTGTTGACGACCAGCGCCTCCTCCGATCCTGCCAGCTCGGCGAGGAGCGAGCCGCAGTGATCGGCCCGGCTTCCGCGCGCGCCGGTATCGAGATCGAATTCGAGGGTGCTGTAGCCTTGCGCCACGCGCGCGATGGCCTCGAGTGCGCTGCGAGCGAGCGGGGCGCGGCCGAGATTGGTGTGGAGGACGACACCGGTGGCGTTGATCACCGGCTGGAGCGAGGGCGTCAGGCGCCGGGACACCCGGTCGGCGACCTCGGTGGACCAG
>DATEOL010000318.1:0-11133 GCA_035274025.1 Gemmatimonadales bacterium
CCTCGACGACCTCGGGAACTTCGAGCGGCTCCACGTCGAACGTGGTAACGGCGAAGTCTTCGTCGGCCGGAGGAGGCGCCTTCGCTTCGGGGATCGCGGGCAGCGATTCGACCGCGGAAAGGTTCACGACATCGAAGTCGAGCGAATCGAGCTGGTCGCGGTCGCGGGCGGACTCCACGAACTCAGGGCCAGGCTCGGGGACCGGCTCGGCGGCGATCGCCGCGGGGATTTCCGTCGGCGTGGCGAGGAGGCGCTCCAGGACCTGCTTGGCTTCGGTGTTCCTCGGATCGACATCGACGAGGGCGCGCAGGCGCTCGATGGCCTCGGGCAGGCGACCGGTGCGCTCGCACACGTCGGCAAGCCCGCGCATCGCGATCGGATCGAGCGGATCACGGACCAGCGCCTGGTTGAACGCGTTTTCGGCGGAACCGAGGTCACCGGTGTCGAGATGGCAGCGCGCGCGCACGATGAGCGCGGGACCGTAATCGGCGTGGAGCGCCAGTCCCTGCTCGAGAATCTCCAGCGCACGGGTCTGCAGGCCCGCCTTCCGGTACGCCTCCGCCAGGGGGGCGAAGACCAGTCCGGAGGTCTGCTGCCACCGCTTTTCGAGTTTTTCGATTTCGCTGGAGATGGCCATCCTGCCGCTCCGTAAGTCGTTGCCTTCTTGTTGGCTAGCGAATTCCCTGCCGCTTCGGTCTGGCTTCGGTACCGAGGGGGCTCGGTGCTTGAGAAAGCCCCGTGTCCTGCGTAGACTTAGGGCTCTTTTGGGCCCGCCGCCTCGGAGCAGGAAAACCCGACATGCAAGCCTTCCGGAACCTCGCCAAACCCCTGATTTTCGTCGTGACTATCTCGTTTTTTGCATGGCTCGTCCTGGATTTGAGCGGCCTTTCCGGGGGGTCCGGGGGACTCCTCACCCAGACCACGGTCGGCAAGATCAATGGCCGCTCGGTCGATACCAGGGTCTTTCAGCAGGCGGTCAGCCAGGCTACCGAAGAGCGCCAGCGGCAAGGCTCTGAGCCCATTGGTATTGCGGGTGCTGCGCAAATTCGGGACCAGGTATGGGAGCAGTTCGTCTCCGATGCGCTGCTCGAGCAGGAGTACAAGAAGTGGGGGATCGCGGCCAACTCCGATGAGATCGCCGCCGTGATCCGGAACTCACCCCCGCCCCAGCTCATGAACGAGCCGCAGTTCCAGACTGACGGCAAGTTCGACCAGACCAAGTACGAGCGGTGGCTCGCCTCCGCCACCGGCCAGCAGTACGTCCCGCTCCTGGAGCAGCAGTATCGCACCCAGCTTCTCCAGGCCAAGCTCGCGCGCCACATCGTGGCGCCGCTCTACATGTCCGACGCCGAGCTCTGGGAGCGCTTCCGCGACCAGAAGGAACAAGTCCGGGTCGGCCTCGTGACCATCGACCCCAATGCGATTCCCGACTCCGCGGTGCACGTGACGCCGACCGAGGTCGAAGAGTACTACAACTCGCACCAGAAAGAACTCGAGCGCGAGGCGACGGCGTGGGTAAGCTACATCTCCATGGACCGCCGGCCCATCGCATCGGACTCGGCGGCCGCGCGGGAGCGCGCCCTCGCCGCGAAGAAGGAAATCACCGGCGGTACCAGCTTCGCCGAAGTCGCGCGCCGGGAGTCGTCGGACACGGTCTCGGGAAGCCGCGGCGGCGACCTGGGCACGTGGCGGAAGGGGCAGTTCGACGCCGACTTCGAGAAGGCCGCGAGCACGATCCCGCTCAACACGGTTTCCGACCCGGTGCTCACGCAGTTCGGTTATCACCTCATCGAAGTCACCAAGCGGTGGCCCGACAGCACCAGCGGCCGCCATATCCTGATCCCGATCGAGGTCACCGGCGCGCATCGTGACCAGCTCGACAGCCGGGCCGACTCGCTGGAGCAGCTCGCCGCCGAGCGCCTCGACCCCGCCGCACTCGATACGGCCGCCCGGGCACTCGGCCTCCGGATCGAGCACATGGGACCGGTGGTGAAGGGCCGTTTCTCTTCCCTGCCACCCGATATCACGGTGTGGGCCTTCCAGGCCAAGCAGGGGGAGTTGAGCCCGGTCGTGGAGTCGAGCGACGTGTACATGATCGCCCGGCTCGACAGCTCGCGCGCCAAGGGGCTCCCGGAGCTGGCCGCCATCCGTCCCGAAGTCGAGGGCCTGGTGCGCATGGAGCGCAAGAAGGCCGAGGCGAAGAGGCTGGGTGAAACGATCCGCGAACGCGCCCTCGCGCCCGGCGGAACGCTCGAGGCGGCGGCCAAGGCTGCCGGCGTCAACTACGGTGTGGTCGGTCCGTTCGCGCGGGTCCAGGCGCCGTTCACCGGCAATGCGGCGATCGGCGCGGCGTTCGGGCTTCAGCTGAGCCAGATCAGCCAGCCGGTCGAGGGCGGGGGCGGACAGTTGTACGTCATGCAGGGCGTCGAGCGAGTGCCCGCGGATTCGGCGGAGTTCGTGAAGGATCTGCAGTCGCTCCGGCAGCGGGCGACGGACGGCATGCGGCAGCTTCAGCTCAGGCAGTACATGACCGCGCTCCGGGCCCGCGCCGAGATCGTCGACAATCGCGACAAGATCTTCAAGACCGCGGCGCAGGTGGAAGCCGAAGCACCGGCGCTACCGGGCGGAACGAACCGGCAGTAGACGGGACGGCGGGACGACGGAAAGACTGAAGGCCGGCATCTCGATGGGATGCCGGCCTTCAAACCTTCCGTCGTTCCGTCGTCCCGTCTACTGGGAAAGTCGCTTCGGCTCGCCCGACGTCGGCGCAGGCTGGTTCGCTCCGTCGATCTGGCGCGAGGTCTGCTGATCGCTCGACGGGGCACTGATCGCGTCACCCGCCTCGCTGAAGCTCCGCTTGAATTCGCGAATGCCTTTACCGAACGACGCACCGATCTCGGGAAGCCGCTTGGCTCCGAACAGGAGCAGCACGACGACCAGGATCAGCAGGATCTCGGGAAACCCCAGATTGGGCATCACAACCTCCTCGGGTGGTCCAGCGGCGTCTCAAAAGAGCGACCGCGCCACCAGGTACGCCAGCACGACCCCAACGATGCTCAGGAGTGAGACGTCGAGACCGACAGGGCCTATGGTGAAGTGTATAACGAGCAGGTCCACCGGGACAGGGCCGAATTCCGGGCGAACCGCGTAGGTGAAGAAGTCCTTGGTCGGGCTCTCGGGCAGGAAGCGCCGGAGCAGCGCCGTCATGAAACCACCCACGATGAACCCTATCGTGAGTATCAACATGTAGAAGCGGGGCCGTCGGGGACTGCCAGGCATCTACTTTCTCCGGTCGAGGACGTAAGTGAGGCTCGCCCGCAGGGTCTCGCGGGCCGGGGAATCCTGCAACACCTCCAGCTCGGCCTCCGCCCGGCGGGCAAACCGGTGCGCCCGTTCCTTCGCGTAGGCCAGTCCACCCCGCTCCGCGACGTCGGCAACCACCTCATCGATCAGGCCGTCGGGCGGAGTTTCCGTCTCCATCAGGCGCTGGACACGGGTACGCTGCACATCATTCATCTGCGGCAGCGCGTGGATCAGGGGCAGCGTCACTTTGTGCTCGCGCAGGTCGTTGCCGGATGGCTTGCCCGTCACGGTCGCCGATTCGGTGAAGTCGAGCAGGTCGTCCACGATCTGGAAGGCCATGCCAAGGTATTCGCCGAACCGTGCCATCGCCGAGCGTTCCTCCGGCGAGGCGACGAGCGCGCCGACCTCCGCCGCGCCGGAGAGGAGCGACGCCGTCTTCGCGCGGATGAGGAGGTCGTACTCCTCCTCGGTGTACTTGAGTCGATCGTGAGCCAGGAGCTGGCGCATCTCGCCGATGGTCATCTCGTTGGTCACCCGCGAGAGCACCCGCAGCGGCTCGAGATCACCGATGCGCACCAGCTCGATCACCGCGCGCGAATAGAGGTAGTCTCCCATGATCACCGATACCTGGTGACTGAAGAGGGAGTTGATCGTGGGCATCCCCCGCCGCAGGACCGAGTGGTCGACCGAATCGTCATGTACCAGGGTCGCGAGATGGATCAGCTCGACGACGGCAGCCACGTTCACCGCGCGGGGGTTCCTCCGCCCCGTTGCCTCGTCCACCAGGAAAACGATGGTCGGCCGGAACATCTTGCCCTGCATCTGCAGCAGGTGCGCGTTGACGTCGCTGATGAGGGAGAAATCCGCCGCGATGAGCTTGCCTACCGTGATGCGCACGTCGTCCAGACGCTCTTCCAGCCCGGCCTGAAGGCCGCCCAGCGTCACTGCGCCGGCCTCCGAAATCACTTGCCGGACTCCGAATTGAGCCGCTGCAGCCGGTCCCCCAGGTCGAGGAAGGTGATGTCGACGGCGAGGGCGCGCTCGAAGCACCGCACCGCCGCCTCGATCTTGCCCTGGGCTTCGAGTGCCCGTCCCCACCAGTAGATCAGGGCGATCTTGGCATCATCGGCCTCGGGAAGCGTTTCGACGGCCCGGCTCAGGACCGCTTCGGCGATCGCGAAGCGGCCCTTCTCGAAGAACGCGCCGCCCAGCGCCTCACTGGCGCGGAGGCGGCCATCGGGCGCGCGCAGCGCCTTCTGGAATTGCGCGATCGCCTCGTCGAGCAGTCCCATCTCCTTGAATGCGATCCCCAGGTCGTAATGGGCCTGGAAGTCAGCAGCATCGATGTTGGCGTTCACGCCCTGCATGAACTGGTCGAGGGTCTCGCGGAAGTCGACGTCTTCCTCGCTCTCCGGCTCGCCCTGGTCGACCCGCATGCGGGTGTCCTTTTCGGGCTCCGGGTCGAGGATGAGGGCGCCGAGATCGACAAAGGAGTCCGGTTGGCGAGGCTCCTCGGCTTTGGCGGTTGAGTCGGTTGGAACGGTTGGGGCGGTTTCCGCTTCCTCTGCGGGCTCGGGCGGAGCTCCACGCTGGGCCACGCCGAGTCCAGCCAGTCCTGCGAGGGCGACCGGATTCTCGGGGTCGTGCTCCAGCACCCGCTCGAACACCAGCCCGGCGTTCTCGGTGGCGCCGATCCGCTCGAGCGCCTGCGCAAGCGAAATGTACGCGTCGACCAGGTATTCCCGGTTGCCCGAGCGGTACGCGATCTCGACCCGCTTCTGGTGCCGGCTCACCACATCGGGCTCGAGCCGGATCAGGCGGAGAAGGAACTTGGTGGCTTCGTCCCAGCGGCTGTCGGCAATGGCGTTCTCGAGCGCCATGTCGAGCTCCCCGACCGATGCACCCGCGCCAAGCTTGCGCTCCTCGTCCTCGACGCTCAGCTCATCGAAGAGCGGTTCCAGGCCCGGCTCGATCGGATCGTCGATCGGCGGCTCGTCGATCGACGGTTCGTCGATCACCGGCACGTTCAGGTCGGGAACGAGGTCGTCGTTGAGCGGCATCGGCTCGAAGCCGAGCTCGCCGGTGACCGGCGGCGCAAACGCGGGAAGGGCCTCGAGGCCGGTGATCGTCAGCGTTTCCGGCTGGTCCTCGACGACCAGGGACTCGTTGGGCTCCGGGATCAGCGTCTCTACGAGGCCGGTCGGCTCGAATCCGCTGCTGTGGATGATCGTGAAGGAATCCGGGTCGTCGAGACCGCCGAGTGAGGTCGGCTCGAGGAAGGGCAACGGTGCCGCGTCGGGCGTGACCTCGACTTCCATCGCGACCGCGAACGAGTCCGGCTCCGGCGCCGCCCCGCTGTCCCTCGAGGTGACCGGTCCCGCGGTCGGCGCGGGCCCGCCCATCTGGATCCCCGGGATGTCGATCCCGGTATCGAGGAAGACGAGTCCCGCGGGACCGGAGCCTCCACCGTCATCATCGCCGCGCGGCCTCACGTGGGCCGACTCGTCCTCGAGGCCGAGTTCGGCGATCATCGTGTCGCAGTATATCCTGGCCTTTTCGGTTTTCCCCGAGGTGCGAAGCACCTCGGCGATCATGGTGCGGTACTCCGCACCGCCGGCAAATCGTTCGACGAAGCCCTTGAGCGCCGGCGTCAGCTGCTCGTGCTGTGACGCCGCGAGCATCCGCTCGACGTATTCGGACAGGTTCCGTCGGGACTCACCGAGAACATTCTTGCGGGCATGGAGGTCGGCAAGACGAAGAAAGGTCGCGCTGCGGCCCGGATTGACCCGGAGGATCTTGCCACAGAGCGCGATCGCGTTGTTGAAGAAGCCCTGCTCGGTGTACGTATCGGCGGCCTGCTCGTAGGCAATGACCGCCGCACCGGACTCCCCCGCCTTGAGCTCGAGGTCCCCGATGCGGTTGTACAAGGATGGATCGGCCGGCTCGCCCCCCTTGGCGACATCCTGGAGGGCGCGCTGGTAGATCTCAATGGCCTTCCGCCACTCCTCCCGCAGTTCGTGGCGCCGGGCCGTGTCCTTGAGCTTGTCGAGATTCATCCCGCTAGCCGGTACCGGGCCAAGTGGCCGAAGATATTGGGAATACGCAAGATAGGCCCCGTCTTGCTGGCGAGCAAGACGAGGCCGCCCCCGACCTTACGGGCCCGGGTCCAACAATCCCGCCGCGACGGCATGCGAAAGGCGGTCCAAATCGTCGGAGGGAGGGCGGTCGTCGGTCCATGGTGCAATCGGGTCCGGCATCGACCGGATGCGATTGTAGAGGTCGTCGACTCCCCGGCCGGGCCGAAGGGGCTTCAGGAACTCCAGCCCCTGGGCGGCCGAAAAGAACTCCGCGCCGATCACCCGCTGGGCGTTGGCGAGGATCCGGCGAGCCTTCCAGGCCGCCGCCATGCCCATCGGAACGAAGTCCTCCTGGTTGGCATCAGTCGGGATCGACCCGATCGAGGCCGGGTAGGCCAGGGTCCGGGACTCCGCCACCAGGCTGGCCGCGGTGATCTGCACCATCATGAACCCGGACGATCTGCCGGCGTCGGCGGTCAGGAAGGCCGGGAGGCCCTGGGAGAGGTCGGGATTCACCAGGCGCTCCACGCGGCGCTCCGAAATCGCCTGCAGGGTGGTGAGGGCAATCGCGAGAACGTCGAGTGCCTGGGCCACCGGCTGGCCGTGGAAGTTTCCTCCCGAGAGCACCTCACCCTCGAAGACCAGCGGATTGTCGGTCGATGCGTTGAGCTCGATGTCAGCGGTTGTCGCGGCAAATTCGATCGCATCGAGCACCGCGCCGAGGACCTGGGGCGTGCAGCGCAGGCTATACGCGTCCTGCACCCGGGGATCGCCCTCGCGGTGTGACTCGCGGATCTCGCTGGCGTCGACCAACCGCCGCATCAGCTCCGCGGTGCGCTGCTGGCCCCGATGGGGACGGGCCTCATGGATCCGCGGATCGAGCGGAGTCGGGGTGCCGCGCAGCGCCTCGAGGCTCATCGCCGCGGCCCCGACGGCGGATCGCCAGAGGACCCGGGCGTCGTGGACCATGAGTGCCAGGAGCGCGGTCTGCGCCTGGGTGCCATTGATGAACGCGAGACCTTCCTTGGGACCGTACTGCCAGGGCGTGAGACCGGCCTTCGCGAGCGCCGGGCCCGCCGGTCCCTCCACCGGCTCGAGCACTCTCCCCTCGCCCATGAGCGCGAGGGCCAGGTGACTGAGCGGCGCGAGATCGCCGCTGGCGCCGACGCTGCCCTGCTCCGGCACCCGCGGGATGATGCCCGCATTGAGCGCCCCCACCAGCACGTCGACCAGGCCGGGCCGCACGCCGCTCGTGGGCCGGATCAGGACATTGGCGCGGAGGATCATCATCGCCCGCACCGCGTCGCGCTCGAGCGGCGTACCGACGCCGGCCGCGTGACTGCGAATCAGGTTGGTCTGGAGCCGGACCATATCGTCCGCGCCGACGCGCACGTTGGCCAGCTTGCCGAATCCGGTGTTGATCCCGTAGAGAGTGTCCCCCCGCGCGATCGCCGCTTCTACCGTGGCGCGGCTGGCTGCCAGTCCCGCCAGCGCCCGCGGGTCGGCGGAGATCGTCGTATCGGGGTCGCGGGCGGCGGCCACGAGGGCTTCCAGCGAGAGGGAACGGCCGTCGAGCGCCAGGCGAGCCTGCGGGTGTGCTTCCGGTGTCATGGTCGCTACCGGATGGAGGTCTGGTTGTAGTCCAGCTTGAGGTCGGGCAGGTCGACGAGGTGGATCGAGAAATAGAGCGCGAAATTGCCGTTCGGGTTCTTCACGAAATTGAACCCCGCGCGCCAGTCGTGCAGGTCACGCTCCAGGCGCATGACCTGGCCGTCGAACGTCTTGGTCGAGAGGTTGTACATCGTCTGCCACGACACGCCCCAGAACCTGGTCGGCGAAAAGCTGGTCGAGAAGGCCAGCGTGCTGTTGGAGGTCTGGACGATGCCAAGCTGCTCGTTCCCCCGGGTGCGGTTGATCGTCAGGTTCACGTTGGCGGAAAATGGCCGCCGCGCCCCCGCCAGCTGGTTGGTCGCGTACAGGGTTCGCTGCTGCACACCCCCCTGCCCGACGACCGAGGTCGGCATCATCCCCTGCGGCCCGGTGGTCGGTGCCGTCGCGGTCCGGTCCGGGGGCTTGCCCAGCCCGAACAGCGCCCCGATGGCCCGGAAGGTGTTCGCCGAGAGACCGAAGCTCGCGCTCACGCTCTGGAGGAAGGGGTCCAGCTTGGCGCTGTCGCTCGACACCGGGCGGTCCCAGAGGTCGTGGGTGATCTGCAGGTTGAAGCCAGGCACCAGGTCGCTCAGGAAGCTGTTGCTGAGCGTCTGGGTGGCCCACCCCTGCTTGCCCGGCTCCTTCGCCTGCTCGAAATCGTAGGAAATGCCGGACGTGGTCACGTTGAGCAGCCGGAATTTCCGGGGTTCGACCCCCGGCAGCGTGTCACCCGGCGCGAGCCTCTCCTTGGCCTCGAAGTTGTTGCTCATCGCGAACGTGATCGTCTGGGTCGCGCGGCTCTTGAGCTGCAGGTTCGCGTTGGGAGTGACCGCGACCGCGCGGGCGTATTCCTCGGGGATCGACGCCTCGGGCGCGTAGCTCCAGTTGATCAGCGGCGAGAAGGTGTGTCGAATGGCCGAGATGGGGCCGATCCCGCCGAACCGGCCGAAGACCGTGGGCGCGGCGGAGAGGCCGAAGTTGACCCGCTTCCCCTGCACCACGAAGCGACCATCGGTGCGCTCATTGCGGACCGCGAAGCTGCCCGCGGTGCGGTTGGTGACGCCGATCGAAGGCGTAAGCTTCCAGGTGCTTCGCGCGATCAGCGGCAGGTTGATCCCGGTATCCCAGTTGATCGTCGAGGAGAAGGTGCTCGCGAGCTGCTGATCGACGACGATCGAATCGGTCGGGTCGGGCGTGACCGGGTTCGGGATCCTGGTGGCGACTCCCGACACCTTGGTATTGAATCCGTCGGTGACGACGACGTTGTTCTGCCAGGTGAAGCTGCCGATCCGGAGCGGCGTACCCATGGTCAGGGTAGAGAGCCGCTTGGACGGCGTCTGCTCGATCGAATCGATCGCGCTGCTCCCCGCCACCGGGAAGGTCAGGTAGGTCTTCTTGTCGCTGTCCAGCTGATTGGTGAACGTCATCGTCGGCGACCAGGTGATGCTCGAGCTGAGGTCGAGCGGCTTCGGGTTCACCGCGAACGTTGGCAGCGTCATGTGTACTTCGTCGGTGCCGATGGTCTGGCTCCGCCTGCCACCGGCCGTGATCGAGCCCCAGCCGTAACGCTTGGTGAAGTTGGCGGCGCTGTTCATCTGCTGGGTGTTGAGCAGGGGATCGACGGCGTTGTTCCCCACTACCCTCGAGTTGGTGGCGTAATCCAGGTTGACCGAGAGCGTGGTGGTGATCCCGAACGACTGCTGGTGGCTCCATCGAATCGACTGCGACGTCGCCCCGGACGTTTCAGTCTGGTGACCGTAGTCGAGGCCACCGCGGAAGAACCGGTCGAGGATGTTGTACTGGCTCGAGATGGTCCATTTGGTATATCGGTCGGAATACCAGTCAAACCGCACCGCGGCGTCGAAGTAGTCGTTCGGCGCCCAATAGTATCCCGCGTTCGTCAGCTGGCGGTTGTACCCCGGATCCGGGCGCACGATGTCATTGAACCCGAATTGCGGCACCAGGATGCCGGAGCGTCGCCCCGGCTTGGTCTCCTGGAAGATGAAGGGAATCCACGCCACCGGGACGTCACGCACGTAGAGCACGGCGGGCCGTGCCACCAGCAGGGAGCGTGAGACCCACTTCACTTCCTTCGCCGCGAAATGGTAGTCCGGCACCGGCAGGTCACAGCTGGTGATCTCGCTCCGCGCGGCGAACACCCGGACCGCGCTCGAGTCCACGGCGAGGTTCCCCCGGATGAACCAGTTGCCCATCCCCTGCTCGAAGGTGGTGAGAGCCGCGTCGACCACGCCGCGCTGGCTGCAGGTGTCGTAGCGCACCTTGTCGCCGATCAGGACCTGGGTGCCCTCGAACATCCGGGGGTCGCCCTGGGCCACCAGGTCGCATCCCGCCTCCCGATACTCGATGTGGGCCGCCTCGAGAATGCGGTTGTCACGCTCGGTCATCGCGTGGCCGCCGAGCCGGACCGCGCGATCGGTGTTGTTCATGTTGGCCGAGTCGGACAGGTAGCGGGTCTTGTAGTAGCCATCGAGCGCCATCAGCGCGGCCATCACCGTGTCGGGTCCCGGAAAGGTCCGGGTCGGGGCCGAAGGCAGGCCGAGGCGTCGCGCGCTCGCGGTGTCCATGCGCCCCGCCCGTCGCTGCAGGGTATCCGCGAGCGAGTCGCGCCGCTGCCCCGGGATCTGGGCCTCGGCGCGAGGAGCGGTGAGCGCGAGTCCGAACAGGATGAGGGCGGCCGTCGCCGCCGCGCGCTTGAGCCTTCGCCGATGCACCACGATCGAGCCGGCGATGCCCACCTCGTAGAGCAGGATGAGGGGGATCGTCATCATCAGCATCGACACGATGTCGGTGCCGGGCGAAAGCACCGCGCCGGCGATGCAGGACAGCACGATCGCGACGCGGCGGAACCGGTGCAGCGCCCCGGGGCTCGTGACACCCAACGCGGTCAGGATGATGAGCAACAGCGGCAGCTCCGCCGAGATCCCCATCGCGAGGAGGATCTGCAGCACGAAGCTGAACCAGGCGTCATAGGTGAACATCAGGTTGAAGGCGCCCGACTGGAACGTCAGCAGGACGTCGATTGCCTTCGGCACCACGAAAATCCACGCGAAGCTGCAGCCCAGCAGGAAGAGCCCGAGCCCGA
>DATEOL010000319.1:0-6610 GCA_035274025.1 Gemmatimonadales bacterium
ACTGGAGGAAATCCGGCTCGATCCCCTCGTCCTCGGCTGGTCGGCGGTAATCGCCGTGCTCACGACGCTGATCGTCGGCCTCGTGCCCGCGGTCCGCATGGCGCAGGTAAACCTGCAGGGTGCGCTTCGCTCCGCATCGTCACGCGGCGACCGTCACGGGCGCCTCCGCGACGGACTCGTGATCATGGAAGTCGCCGCGTCCCTCGTGATGCTGGTTGGCGCCGGCCTGCTCGCGCGATCGTTCCAGCAGCTGAGCCGCGTCGACTATGGGTTCGAGCCGCGTGGACTGCTCACCGTAAGCATCAGCCTGCCGCAGAGCCGCTATCCGGAGGCGCCTGCCCAGTACGCGTTCGTCGAGCGCCTGCAGGAGCGTCTCGGCTCGATCCCCGGGGCGCTCGGCGCAACCGGCACCTCGGAGCCACCGGCCTACGACCATGGCATGACGATGAGCTTCGCGATCGAGGGCAAGACCTCGCCGAATCCGAGCGGCCGCTTCGACCCGGTCGAAACCCATATGGTCATGCCCCGGTACTTCTCGACGCTGGGCGTCCCGCTCATGCGCGGCCGGGTGTTCGACGAGCGCGACCGGGCCGGGGCTCCGCCAGTAGTGATTGTTAATCAAGCGCTGGCGCGGAAGCTCTGGGGGGCGGAGGACCCGATCGGTTCGCGGATCGCCTTCCGGGCACCACCAGAGGGCGAATGGCTCGAGGTCGTGGGCGTAGTCGGCGACGCGCGCATGGAGGGCTCGGCCACCGCGCCCGCGCCCATGTTGTACCACCCATGGCTCCAGAAGACCTGGGGTTGGCTCAACTGGCAGACCGCCATCATCAGGTTGCCGCCGGACGCCGATATGTCGACGGCCATGGCCGCGGCGCGGACGGTGATCGCCGAACTGGATCCGGAGCTGGCCATAGACCGGCTGGCGACCGCGGAGGAGCTCTATCGCGATGGCCAGGCCAGGCGTCGCCTCGCCGCGGTGCTGCTCGCCGGATTCGCGGCGGCCGCGCTCGCCCTTGGAATCATCGGCCTGTATGGCGTGATGTCGACCGCGGTCGCGGAACGGCAGCAGGAGATCGGCGTGCGCATGGCACTCGGCGCCGGCCGGTCCACGGTGCTCGGAATGGTTCTGTCGCAAGCAGCAAGGATGATCGCTGCCGGCGTCGCGGTTGGCCTGGTTGTCGCGGCAGGGAGCACGAAGGTGCTGAGCGCATTGCTGTACGAAACATCGCCACTGGATCCCGTGACCTTTGTGTCCGTGGCCTTGATGTTGTCAGTGGCAGGGCTCGGTGCCGCACTGATACCCGCGCGCAAGGCGACGGCCATCGACCCGATGACCGCCATCCGGGAATAAGGCCTAAAGGCCTTTAGGCCTTTAGGCCTTTAGGGCTTAGTTTGTCGCAAATCCAAGCCCGGCCACAATGCGTCCAGCGGTCATCTGCATCGCGATGCTGGTGCTGTCAACCTGCTCGCCGCCTCCACAGCCTCCGTCTGCACCTGACAACTCCGCGCTCATGGCGCGGGTCGACTCGCTGGCGACCGCCGTGATGCAGGCCGAAGCCTCGGCCAATCCCGAGCTGGGGACCGAGTGGGGACTGCCCAACGCGCGGCACGGACGCATCCGCGACAACTCGCCCACCGGCATCCGCATCGCGCAATCGTACGAAGACGTACTGTACCAGCGCGCGCTCAGCATCGACCCCGCTCCGCTCGCGGGAACGCCGCAGTGGGTCACGTATGGAGTCCTTCGCGACGCACTCGAACGAAGCCGGGCGCTTCGGGTCTGCCGCAATCCCTTCTGGGGAGTGGCGTCGTATGTGAACGGCTGGCAGGCGATCTACACCGACCTGGCGCTGGTCCAGCCCGTCGGCACCGACACCCTGCGCGCGCTCGCGCTCGCGCGGGCGCATGCCCTGCCGGGGTATGTCGACATCGAGGTGGCGAATCTTCGCGCCGGCCTGGAGGAAGATTTCAGCAGTCCGAAGGTGATCGTCCGGAACGTGATCCGGCAGCTGGACGACATTCTCGCGACGCCGGTCAAGCGGTCCCCGTTCTACTCGCCGGCGCTGCGCGACTCGTCGCCCGCCTTTGGCCGCGAGCTGGCGCGCATCATCATCGAGGAGCTGAACCCGGCGATCGCCCGCTATCGGGACTTCCTGGCCAGCGAGTACGTGAGGAGGGCGCGTTCCGAGCTCGGTGTCTCGGCCAATCCCGACGGGCTCAAGTGCTACCGCGCCGCGATCCGGAACTTCGCGACCGTGGACATGGCACCGGATTCGGTCTTCGCGATGGGCCAGGCCCAGATGGTGAAGATCGTCGCCGAGATGCAGGCGATCTCCGACCGGAGCTTCGGAGGCGAATCCGCCCTGACCCTGCTCAAGCGGCTCTCCACCGATCCACGCTACATGTATCAGAGCTCCCAGGAAATCATCGATACCGCGCAGGCGGTCATTGATCGCGCCAAGGCCGGGATGGGGAAATGGTTCGGCCTGCTTCCGAAGGCGGACGTGGTGATCGAGCCGTATCCCGAGTTCCGGCAGAAGGCCGGCGCGCCGGGTCAGTACCAGTCGGCGCCGGAGGATGGGTCGCGCCCGGCGATCTTCCTGATCAATCCGTCGCGGCCCACCGAGCATTCACGGGGCGATGGTGAGAACACGTCGATGCACGAGGCTATCCCGGGGCATCATCTCCAGATCGCGATTGCGAAGGAACGGAAGGACCTGCATCCGCTCTCGCGATACACTTTCTCGTCGGGATTCGGGGAGGGCTGGGCATTGTACGCCGAGCGGCTGGGCGATGAAATGGGACTGTATTCCTCCGACCTCGGGAGGATGGGAATGCTTGCGAGCGAAGCATTCCGCGCGGCACGCATGGTGATCGACGCCGGCATCCACACGAAGGGGTGGACCCGCGAGCAGGCCCTCGACTATCTGCTGATTCACACGGTCCTTCCGAAGCACATCGCTGAAGGAGAGATCGACCGGTACATCTCGTGGCCCGGTCAGGCTCCCTCCTACATGATCGGGCGCACCGAAATCATGCGGCTCCGCGAGGAAGCCCGCACCAAGCTGGGCGACAAGTTCGACATCAAGGCATTCCACGATCGCGTCCTCGAGGACGGGACCATTCCGCTGCCCATGCTGCGGGTCAAGATCGAGGCTTGGATAGACACCCGTAAGCCGTAAGCCGCGAGCGGTAAGACGGGAAAGCACGGGGGCCGAGCAATGCCCGGCTCCCCGTCTTAGGTATCACCGCTCACGGCTTACGGCTTACGGCTTACGGCTCACGGCTTATGGCTTACTGTCCGCTGATGCGTGTAGACCTGTGGGCCGCCTGGTCATTCACGTTCAGCGTCCGCATCATCCGTCGGAACACCGGATCGAACGAGCCGGCATTGGGTCCCGGCGTGATTCCCAACGCGTAGAGCACATGCCCATCGGTCAGGCCGCGGGTGTACACCGTCACCCGCTCCTCCATGCCTGTGGCCGGTGACGTCCCCGACAGCACCACTGAGAAGCCGGCCGCGCCGTCGATCACCTCGGACTGGGCCGAACCGGTCTCCGTCCGCAGGTAGGTATTCGCATCCAGGATGGTCCGGACCAGGTCATCGGTCGCGTCTTCCAGGCTGCCGCGCGGAAGGCTGCGATCCTCGAATGGCGCGTAGTTGCGCTGCAGGCTCTGGCTTCGGCGCGATTCCTCACCCTCGAACGGGGCGTAGTGGTTGATGATCACGCCATAGACCATCACGGACTGTCCGTTGCTGGCCTGCACCACACCGCCCGAGGGCGCCATGGAGACGGCGATGCCGGAGCCGAACGTATTCCAGTTGTTCGGATGGTCGATGGTGAAGAACCCGCTGCTGTGGGCAAACCGCACGAAGGTACCGGACGGCTCGACGATCTGGACCGGAACCCGTCCGATCGTTGGCGCACTCGGCTCCCCCTGCGCCAGCGTCACTCGCTGGGACGAGGCGGCGGGCATCCCGCCTAGGCGAGACTTGATGTTGGAGAAGCCACCGACAACTTCGGTCGTCCCACCGCGGGTATTGGCAGCAAGCTCGCGGATCCGGCTTTCGCGGTTGGCAGCGGAAGGGTGGTCGCTCAGGAATTGCTCGATCTTGCTGGGATCGCGTCCCTGTTCCGCCCGCATCAGGGCGAAGAAATCGGCCATCGCCGCCGGGTTGTAGCCGGCGTTCGCCATGATCTGCACGCCGACCTGATCGGCTTCGTACTCATCATCGCGGCTGAACTTGAGGAAGAGGGCGTTCAGTCCGACGCCGCCGATCGCGTTCAGTACCGAGCCGGTCGAGCTCTTTCCAAGCAGACCGCCAAGGATGCCAAGGCCCGACCGCGTGAGATAGGCCTTGGAGGCCTGGTGGGTACCATGTCGCATAGCCACGTGGGCCATCTCATGCGACAGCACACCAGCCAGTTCCGCTTCGTTTCGCACCGACGTCAGCAGGCCTCGATTCACATACATCGGGCCGCCGGGCAGCGAGAACGCGTTGATCTCGGACGCGTTGACGGCCTTGATCGAATAGGGATAGCGGGCGCCAGGAGCACCACTGGCCAGGCGCTGAATGATCCGGTTCAGGTACGTATTGGTGTTGCGGTCGCCCAGAAGCCGAAGCTGCTTCTCGGCTTCGATGGCTGATTGACGGCCCAACTCGATATCCTGCTCGACCGTGAACAGGTTGAAGCCGGGCTCCGGTTGCTGCAGCCGGGTCTGCGCCGGGGCAAGATTCGCGAGCGGACCCGCGACTGCCACACCGGCCAACAGGAACCCGGCGAGTCGATGTTTACGTAGCATATTCTCCTCGTCGTTCGTGTACCTGATGAGGAGACTGCGACCCTTGGTTTCGGTGACACATACGAAGAAATGCGAGCACAGATTGCGCAGAAAGAAGCGGGGCCGGACATGGCCCGGCCCCTACGGCTTACGGCTTACGGCTTTACGGCTTAGGGTACCGGCGCTTCTCCCAGCACGTATTTCGCAAAGAACGCATACTCCCGCTTCATCTTGTCGAGCTGCAGTCTCGGCTCGCCGATACCGTGACCCTGGCGAGGATAGAAGACCAGCTCCACGGGAACGCCGTTCTTCTTGAGCCCCATGTAGAGCTCCTGGGCCTGGCCCACCGGCACCCGCTGGTCCTGCGCGCCGTGCATGATCAGTGACGGCGTCTTGGCCTGCTTGATGTAGGTCATCGCCGATGCCTTGCGGTACGCCTCCTCATCGTTCCACGGCTCGCCGCCGAAATACTCCTCGAGAACCGTCTGCAGGTCGTTGGTCGAGTACATGCTGTACATGTTGGTGAGACCCGCGCCCACCATCACACCCTTGAAGCGATCTGTTTGCGTGAGCGTCCACGCGGTCATGTAGCCCCCGTAGCTCCACCCGCTCTGCCCGAGCCTGGCGGGGTCCGCGATGCCGCGCTTCACCAGGTCGTCGAGGCCGGTCTGGATGTCGCGATAGTCGCCGCCGCCCCAGTCCCGCACGTTGCTGAGCAGGAACTTCTCGCCGTAGCCCGAGGAGCCGCGAACGTTGGGGAAGAATGACACCCACCCTTTCCCTGCCCACACGTGCGCGTAGTTGCCCCAGCTGGCGGGGAAGCTCTCGGTCCATACACCAGACGGTCCACCATGAATGAACGCCATTGTGGGATACTTCCGGCCCGGCTGGTAGTCGATGGGAAAGACCAGGATTCCCTCGATCTCCATTCCTTCACTGCTCTGCCACTTGATGACCTCGGCCCGGCCCAGTGCGAGCTCACGGATCTGCGGATTCTGGTCGGTGACCTTCACCGGACGGAACTGGCCGGTGAGCTGCGCCACGTGCACGTCGCCGGGGTTCTGCGGATCGGCGCGCACGAACGCGATCGTGGCGCCGTCCTTCGAGAAGCTGGCTCCGGACATCACGCCCTTGGTATCCGAGGCCTGCTTCGGCGTTCCACCGCTTGCCGGCACCGAGAAGAGCTGCGACGTGGTGCGGACCGATGCCGTGAACCAGAGTGTCCGCCCGTCGGGCGACCAGGTGGCCGGGCCCGGCTGGTAGAGGAACCCGGTCAGCACTTCGCGCGGAGCGCCGCCTTCCGCCGGGATCAGTTTGAGGGTCGACTGTCCGGTCGTGATCCGGTCGGTCGACCGCGACACGAACGCGATGCTCTTCCCATCAGGGGACCAGCGCGGACCCGCATCGGGTCCAGGATTCTCCAGCAGCTTCCGGGGAGTGCCGCCGGCAGCCGGCACGATGTAGATGTCCGAGCGGCTGCCGTCGTCGGCTTTGGGCGTCGGTGTGGCCGAGTAGGCGAGGCTGGTCCCATCGGGCGACCACTGCACGTCACCCACCTGGAGCTCGTCCTTGACGATCTCGGTCGCCTTTTTCGCGCCAAGGTCGTAGACCCAGATCCGCGTCATGCGGAAGTTCCTGTCCACTTCCTGGGCGTCGTCCTTCTCCTTCTGGCGACGCTCCTCTTCCGGCGTCTGCTCGCGCTGCGCGACGTAGGCGATCTTCGACCCGTCGCGACTCCACTGGAAACTCTGCACCCCGCTCTTTGAATCGGTGAGCTTCTCGGCTTCACCACCGAAGGGCGAGATCAGCCAGATCTGGGGCCGCT
>DATEOL010000320.1:0-6270 GCA_035274025.1 Gemmatimonadales bacterium
GCTTGGCTATCCGGTCGTGCCGGTCATCTTCCTGCTGGCCTCGACCGCGATGGTCATTAACGCTCTCTTAACCGACCCGATCAACACCGGGCTCACCTTTGGAATCATCCTGCTCGGCATCCCGATCTACTACGCCTGGGCCCGGCGCAGGACGGCTTGACAATCGGGGTTTTCCGGTTCCTCACGTGACCGAAACGGTACGCGAAAAACCTTGACCCTCCACGGTCGGACGATAGGTTTAGCCCGCAAATAGCGTCCCCCGCGTGGCGGGTGGGCGCTCCTCTCAAAGTTCATCGCGTTTCACAGTCTGGGTACAGGAATCGGACTCCGCGGCAGGCCGCGGACCCCTTCCAACATTTCCGGAGTTCAGCCCAATGTCACAGCTCGGTCGCTGGTTCATGAAAGGCGCGATGCTCTTCGCCCTTTCCTCGCTCTCGTTCGCCCCGCTCTCGGCCCAGGGCGTCACCACCGCGGCGATTCGCGGCACGATCACGCGTGAGGGCGGCGCCCCCATCGAGGGCGCGGCGATCACCCTCATCAACGTGCCCAAGGGCACCCGCATGCGGACCGTGTCGACGTCGTCGGGGCGATACACCTTCGACAATGTCGAGACCGGGGGGCCGTACACCATCGAATTCGCGGCGATTGGCTACGAGAAGACGACCAAGTCCGGCATCAACCTGACCCTGGGACAGCGCTATATCCAGGACGTGGAGCTCAAGGCCCAGGTCGTGACCCTGCAGGAACTCGAGATCGTGTCGACCACCGATCCCCTGATCAACTCGGCGCGGACCGGTCCGTCCACCGTCGTGTCGGACAGCGCCATTGCGCGCATCCCGATCCTGGGTCGCAACTGGAACGGCCTGCTGGCCGCGAGCCCCCAGGTCGTGGGCAACACGATCGCGGGCCAGAACAATCGGTTCAACACGGTGCAGATCGACGGCGCCATGAACAACGACGTCTTCGCGCTGCCCTCGAACAACTCACCCGGCGGCCAGGCCGGCGTCAAGCCGCTGTCGGTCGAGGCGTTCAAGGAATTCCAGGTGCTGGTGGCGCCCTTCGACATCCGCCAAGGTGGATTCACCGGCGGCCTGGTGAATGCGGTCACCAAGTCGGGCACCAACAAGTGGGGCGGGTCCGCCTTTCTCTTCTACCAGAACCAGAGCCTGGTCGGGAAGGACACGGCGGGGATCGAGCTCACCGAGTTCAAGCAGCCCCAGTACGGTGGCACGTTGAGCGGTCCGATCATCAAGGACAAGCTGCACTTCTTCATCGCGGCCGACCTGCAGAAGCGGGACGCGCCGTACTTCGGGCCGGAGGTCATCGAGCCGCAGACCGGTATCACGGCGGCCACCGCCGACCGGGTGACCAACGTCCTCCGCAACACCTACGGTTTCGATCCCGGCACCTACGCCCCGGCCAACACCCAGCAGCCGAACAACAACGTTTTCGCCAAGGTGAACGGCACCTTCGGGGGCAGCCACCTGCTGGAGCTGTCCTACAACTACGTGGATGGCTACCTCGATGTCTTCAGCCGCACCTCGCGGTCACGCAACGACCGCGACGGCTTCATGCTCTCCAACAGCGGCTACGCCCAGAACAACACCACCAATTCGCTCCGCGCAAAGTGGCTCGGCCAGTTCAAGAGCGTGAGCACCGAGGTGATCGCGGGGTACATGGCGATCGACGACAAGCGTGACGTTCCCAACGACGTTCCCCTCTTCCTCGTGCAGGGCGACGTCGCCGGTAACTGGATCGCCGGTGGCGGCGACAAGTTCTCCCAGAACAACTACCTGAACCAGGACATCTACGAGCTGACCGCGAACGCCACGTTCGCGACGGGCAACCACGCGATCACGGTCGGCACCCACAACGAGAAGTTCAACTTCGAGAACGGCTTCTTCGCCGGATCGAAGGGTGTCTGGTCGTTCAACAGCGTGGATCGCCTGGAAGCCGGCACTGCCGATCGCTATGAGGTCAACCTTCCGGGCAGCAAGGGTCCGGACGGATGGCTGGCCAAGTGGGGGGCATCGCAGGTCGGCTTCTACGCCCAGGACCAGTGGTCGCCCAGCCACGACTTTACCCTCACGGCGGGCATTCGGATGGACGTGCCGTTGAGCGACAAGCCCACCACCAATACGACGCTCGCCAACGATCCCAACCTCCCGATCAACACCGGTGAGTTCCCGTCGGGGAACGTCCTCTGGGCGCCCCGGGTGGGTTTCAATTGGGACGTGCAGGGAACCGGGAACACGGTGGTGCGTGGCGGCGTCGGCATGTTCTCGGGCCGCGTCCCGTACGTGTGGCTCTCGAACGCGTTCACCGGCACCGGTGGCGAGCAGGTGACTCTGATCTGTACCGGTGCTGGTGTCCCCGCGGTCACGGCCGACGTCAGCGCCCTGCCGCAGACCTGCGCCGGCGGCGGCGCGCCGACCCCGCCGCTGGCGAACATCGTGGCCGTGGATCCGAGCTTCCAGTTCCAGCAGGCGCTCAAGTACTCGATCGGTCTGGATCAGAGGCTCCCCGGCGGCATCGTCGGCAGCCTCGACTTCCTGTACACCAAGAACTACAACACGCTCTACATCAATGACGTGAACCTGGTCGAAGGCGCGGCCAACGGCGAAGGCCGCGTGATGTACGGCACCATCAACGCAACCAGCTCGTCGACGACGCAGAACAGGGTGACCACGGCGGTCCGGCAGGTGCTGCTGCACACCAACAAGGACGCTGGCTACAACACCCTGGTGACCGCGCAGGTCAACAAGCTGTTCTCCAACGGCCTGGAGTTCGGTGCTTCGTACACCTACTCCAAGACCAAGGACCTGTACAGCCTCACCTCGAGCATCGCGTCGTCCAACTTCAACTTCACCGCGCTGGACGGGACCCTCGCCGACCGGAACCTCCGGACCTCGGGCTTCGACACGCCGCACAAGATCACGGTGAGCGGCACGACCAACCTGCCGCTCGGGTTCCTGTTCTCCGCGCTCTACACCGCGACGGCGGGCCTGCCATACGGCTACGTGGTGACCCAGGACGCGAACGCCGACGGCGTCAGCGGGAACGACATGCTCTACATCCCGAACGCGGCGAGCGAGATCTCGCTGACCAATGACGCCGACTATGCCCGGCTCGACGACTGGGTCAACGGCGAGGCCTGCGTGTCGGAGCAGCGGGGCAGGCTGATGGAGCGCAACAGCTGCCGGAATCCGTGGACCAAGTTCCTCGACATCCGCCTCGCCAAGCGGTTCAACACCTTTGGAACCCAGGGCGTCGAGCTCAGCTGGGACGTGTTCAACTTCCTGAACCTCCTGAACAACGACTGGGGCCTCAATCGCCAGACCTCCGCGTTCGAGGCCGCGACCGGCGTGCTCAACGTGGCGGGCTATGACGCGGCGAACAACCGTCCGCGCTACTCGGTGCCGGCGACGCTGCCGAGCCGGGAACGGGTGCAGGTCAACAGCTCGCGGTGGCGGATGCAGCTCGGGCTCAAGTACGTCCTTTAAGGCGGGCCACGGGCTGAAGGCGACGGGTACTCAGGCGAAGGGCCGGGATTCCTCCCGGCCCTTCTGCTTTCCGTCGCCCGTCGCCCGTTGCCCGTCGCCTAGGTTCGAACCCTCCAGAGAAGCACCAGAGCCCACAGGAAGAAGAGCACGTTGGGCGCCCAGGCCGCGAGCGTCGGGTTCATGAGGCCACTGGCACCTATGGCGCGGGTCAGGTTGATCATCATCAGGTAGGCGACCGTGGTCCCCAGGCTGACGGCGATGCCGATCGCGGCCCCCGCCCGCGGGGCCGACATCGCGAGCGGCGCGCCGAACAGGACGATCACGAAGCAGGCCGCGGGGACGGCCAGCTTGATCGCGCGCTCCACCTCGATCTTCCGCACGTCGTTGCCGCTCCGCCGCATCGCCTCGATGTAGTCGCCGAGCTCCTCGTAGTCCATCTCGGAGGGATCGGTGGGCTCGACCAGCAGCTCGCGAGGTCGCTGGGTGAGCGCCTTCACATACGCGCTCCGGAACCCGAAGGTCGCGAGGACCTCCGAGGAGTCGCCCAGGATGTGGGTCGAGCCGTTCCGGAACCGCCACCGGCCGGCCAGGGTGTCGTTGTAGACCACGCTGTCGGCGACCACCGTGATGGTGGGATAGCTGCGTCCGGTGCCCTGCCGCTCGAACACCACGTTCTCCATCCGCCGTTGCTGGGTATCGAGCATGCGGACGGCGTAGATCCAGCTCTTGTCGCCCCGGTAGACGAAGTTGTAGCGCACCGTGATCGACGTGGCGCGGCGCTCCTTCTGGAGCTCCAGCGCCTTCTGGGACGCGTGGGTCGAGAGCTCGCCGACGTAGAAGCTCGCCACCGACGCGACGATCGCGGCCAGGACGAGCGGGACGATCAGGCGGTGGAAACTGATCCCGCCGGCTTTCGCCGCGGTCAGCTCCGAATTGCGCGAGAAGGGCCCGAGGGTGAACACGGTGGCGAAGAGCGTTGCCGCCGGGATCATCTGCGACATGCTCTCGGGCAGCATGTACAGGTAGGAGAGCGCGATCGTCCCCGGTGAAATTCCGCGCTCGAGCAGCCGGCCCACGCGCTCGGTCGCCTTGAGCAGGATGTCGACCAGCGGGAAGCCCAGCGCCGTGAGCAGGAAGATCTTGATCCACGACCAGAGCAGGTAGCGGTCGAGTATCCGGACCATCAGGCCGACTTCCGCCGGCGGAGCCAGCCGAACAGCAGGTCGCCCAGGTCGGCCAGGTCGCCACCGCGGGTGCTGCCGGTGTTCCGGCTCGCGGCCCAGAGGCCCAGGATGCCCAGCGTGCCAATGAGAAGGTTCGGGGCCCACATCGCGGCAGCGGGCGTGAGGTAGCCGCGATCGGCCAGCTGCTCGCCCGAGGTCATCGCGATGTAGAAGACCGCGAAGATGATCAGGCTCCCGCCCAGCACGAGTCCCATCCCGCCACGGGGGAATCGCAACGCGAGCGCGATCCCGATGATCACGAAGTTGAAGCAGGAAACGCTGATGGTGAACTTCTTGTGGATCTCGACGCCGTACATGTTGGCCTGGCGCATCTCGGAGCGCTCCGATGCCTTCGCTTCGGAGACTTCGCTCAGCCCGCTCAGGATGACGGGCGCCATCGTGGCGGACAGGCGGGCTGGCGGGCTGGCGCGCCGAACAGCCGTGGTCGTCGTGTCTGTCCGCCTGCCCGCCTGCCCGCCTGGCCGCCCCTGTTGCGCCGAAAGATTCGACGGAAAGATGTACTTGCCGAGCCCCTTCTCGACCTTCCGCCAGATTCCGCATCGTTCGGTCGAATCCTGCACCGTCGGCAAGATCCTCGGCTCTTCCGGCATAAGGCGAAGGATGGAGCGCACGTCCTTGCGGGTGTAGTTCTCCCGCTGCTGGTGGACCCGCGCCCACTCCAGCCGTGCCCCGGCGCGTTTGTCCACCATCTGGCAGACCGACATTTCGCGGTCGCCCCGCTCGGCGATTTCGGTGCTCCGCTCGAGCGCATTGGCGACGTCGCGGGCCCGGATGGTGTTCACCGCGAAGCGGGTGACCCGTACCGTCCCCTGTTCCTCGGGACGGTATTCATGGACCTTGCCGTCGTAGAGCACCAGCCGGAGTGTGGTCCCGCCCGATTCCATCATCATCCGCCCGCTGTCGGCGTAGACGATACGGCGTGTGGTCGGCAGCGAGAGATCGTAGATGGTGACGTTCCGGAGCCGGCCGGTCCCCTGCTCGATGCGAACGCTCCGGATGAAGAACTCGGTCGGCGGGAGCTGGTTGATGATCTGTTCCTTCATCGCCAGCGTGGGACGGATGCGCCCGATGTCCATCTGGAGGGTCCGCAGTCGCGCGTTGCTCCGTGGCAGGACCTGGTCGATGAAGAGGAAGTTGAAGAGGGCGACCGCCACGCCGGCGATGAACACCGGGCGGAGCATCTGGGTGACGCTCACGCCGCTCGCCCGCATCGCCGTGATTTCGTTGTCCGCCGCGAGGTGGCTGAACCCGTAGAGCACCGCGACCAGCACCGCCATCGGGAGCGTGAGCGCCACGATGAAGGGGAGGAAGAGGAACAGGACTTCCGCGATGATGTTGGGCGGCAGGCCCTTGCCCACGAGGTCCCCGAACCGTTTCGCGACCTGGTTGAGGAGGAGAAGCCCGGTAAGCGCGCTCAGGGCGAAGGCGAAGGGCCCGGCGAGCTGGCGCAGGAGGTACCGCGAGAGGAGCCGCATGCTGAGCGAAAGTTAGCCGGAGCGGCAGGGGCGGTGGGGAGGCTCCCC
>DATEOL010000321.1:0-7382 GCA_035274025.1 Gemmatimonadales bacterium
TCGTGATCCCGATGAAGCTCCGGAATCCGGCCGCAATCCGGATCCGCGGGCTCCGCGTCGCGCTCTACACCGACAACGGCGTGGTGTCTCCGGTCCCGGAGATCGTCGCGGCAGTCAAGGAAGCCGCGGCGGCGCTGCGGAACGCGGGTGCCCAAGTCACGGAAGCGCGGCCGGAGGGGCTGGCAGAGGCGGCAGAGTCGGCGTTCGCCCTGATGTCGGGTGACGGCGGCGCGACACTCATCCGGGTCCTCGAGCGGTGGGGCACCGACAGCGCCAATTCCGAAGTGCGCGCGTCGCTCGAGCAGCTGACGCCCATGGCGACGGGCGAGTTCACTGCCCTGCTCGAGCGGGTCGACCGCGCACGCGAGGCGATGCTTCCCTTCTTCGACCGGTTCGACCTGATCGTCTCGCCGGTGAATGTGGAGCTCGCGGTGCCGCATGGCACCGCGCCGGCGCGGGTCTATCCGGGGCTGTCCTACACGGTCCCCTTCAACCTCTCGGGCTGGCCCGCCGGGGTGGTGCGCGCGGGCGCGAACGGGAACGGACTGCCGATTGGCGTCCAGGTGATCGCTGCTCCCTGGCGTGAGGACCTGGTTCTCGCGGCACTTACCACACTCGAATCCGCTCTCGGCGGATGGAAAGCGCCGCGCATCGTGTGACGAGTGCCTTCGGCCCGGCTGATGCGCTGTCGCAACGGTCGGAAGGCGATGTGCGGACCCGGATGCCTCAGGCAACTCCTTAGTAGAACCCCCGCACACTGATCACCACTGTCTGGAGGCTGGAGCCGTGCGCTATCAGCGTTCCTCTGTTTTCGGCCTTCTCCTCGTTTCGACCTCTCAACTGACCGCCCAGTCCAGCGAGCCAGTCCTTCCTTTTCCTGGGCAGATCGAGTTCATCTTGATCACGTCCCTGCCTGATCCGAGCCGCCAGTCCTACTCGGACTCCGTGACCGTCGACATCAATGGCATCGACGGGTACCCCGCGAGTGAAGCCTGCTTCTCATCAGAATCCCTGACCAGTAGCGGCACGACCACGGTCCGGATACACGGACGCAAGAAGTGCTCTGGGCCCCTACCATTGCTCGCGGAGCAATACGTGCCCCGCACGAGCATTTCGCTGCGCGTTCCAGCCAGATTGCATCTCGTGCTACCGGGCGACTCTGCGCTGATCGAGATCCGCAACGACCATATCAACGGCATCCCCGGATACAGGGCTGTCTTCGTAAGCCCGTCCTCCAGGGTACGGCTGCCAGCCTTCGGCGTGGCACCCGTGCGATACCTGTCCGCGCTTATCACCTGCAGGGGAAGAGGTTTTCCGGACGCCGTTTGTGAAGGCTTCATAGGTTCGCTAGCGGACCTGGCGGGAATCGGCATGCAGGACCCGATGTTGTACTGGAGAAAGGGAATCTTGCCACCCTACTTCGAGCCCTACGACGCCCGGGTCGATTCGATCTCCCTTCGTCAGGTCGGATTGCTCGATATCGTCGATTCCGGCGCGCTCGATCGGGCTCTCGATGTGATTCGCCGGTTTACGAGCCTTTATGGCAACACAGCCAAAGCTGGGGCCGCGTACGTTCAGATCCGGACCTGGGACCAGCGGACCATCGAGTGTCATGAGGGAAAGTGCGAGTCAATGGAGCGAACTGAGCGATAGACTCCGGGACAGAGCAGGATAGGCCGGGCGCCTGCCCCAGCTTACCTATTCAGGCGTATTGTTGCGGCAGTCTTGAGAGGGTTCAGAGCGCGACGGTCAAGCGAAATCTGTGATTCCCTGAATAGCAGAGGCACTCTGAAAACCCCTATACCCCCCATCGACCCAACTACCGACTCCGCGACCCGACTCGGCACCGCGATCCGCCGTCGTGAGATCTCCGCAGTCGAGGTACTCGAAGCGATCCTTGCGCGCATCGACAAGGTCAATCCCACGATCAACGCGGTGGTGCAGCTCGACCGCGAGGGCGCGCTCAAGGCGGCCAAGGCCGCGGACAATCTGCGGGCCGGTCCCGATCGTCCGTTCCACGGGGTCCCGGTCACGATCAAGGATTCGTTCGACACCGCGGGAATCATCTCGACCGGCGGGACGTGGGGACGGCGATCGTATGTCCCGCCCGAAGACGCGACCGTCGTGGCGAGGCTCCGGAAGGCCGGCGCGATCATCCTCGGGAAGACCAACACGCCCGAGCTCACCGCGGGCGGGGAGACCGACAACCGCGTGTACGGGCGCACCAACAATCCGTATGACCCGACCCTCACCCCGGGCGGCAGCAGCGGTGGCGCGGCGGCGATCATCGCCGCGGGCGGGTCCCCCTTCGATTGCGGCAACGACACCGCGGGCAGCATCCGTCTTCCGGCGCACTTCTGCGGCATCGCCGGGCTCAGGCCCACCAACGGGCGGATTTCACGCGCGGGTCACATCACCGGACCGGAAGGCATGCTGCAGGGCATCACCGCCTCGGGACCGATGTCGCGGCACGTCGAGGACCTGGCGATCGGTCTCCGGGTCCTGAGCGGACCCGATGCGCGCGATCCGTTCATGGTGCCCATGCCGCTCCACGATCCAGCGGCCGTCGTCTTGCGCGAGCTTCGCGTCGCCTACTTCACCGACAATGGGGTGGTTTCCCCCACCGCAGAGATTGCCAGGGCCGTGACCGACTCGGCGGCGGCGATCAGGTCGGCCGGGGCCCAGGTGACCGAGGCACGCCCTGAGGGGATCGCCGAGGCATCCGCGTCAGGATTCAGGATGATGACGGGTGACGGCGGGGCGACGCTGCTTCGGATCCTCGACAAGTGGGGCTCGGACAAGGAACACTCCGATGTCCGCGCGTCCTTCGAGGGTCGGACTGCGATGCCCGCCCCCGAGTTCACCGCGCTGCTCGAGAAAATCGACGTGGCCCGGCTCGCGATGCGCGCCTTCCTTGAGAAGTTCGACCTCATCGTCTGCCCGGTGAACGTCGAGGCCGCCGTGCCGCATGGCACGACGGGCACGCGCGTGGTTCCCGGTGCGTCCTATACGCTCGCGTTCAGTGTCGCCGGATGGCCGACGGGCACGGTTCGTACGGCTACTACAGCGAATGGACTCCCGATCGGGGTGCAGGTGGTGGCCGCGCCGTTCAGGGAAGACCACGTGATCGCCGCACTTCATCGCCTGGAGGAATCGTTCGGAGGATGGCAACCACCCAAGGCTGACTAGACTATTTCCCAAGCTGGCGCGTGCGATATGTCACTACTGATCACCCTGATCCTCGTCCTGGCGCTCGAAGCACGCGACTTGAGCGCCCAGGCCATCGCGAATCCCGCAGCCCGCTACCTCTTCTACCTCCATGGCCGGATCGTAGAGGACCAGGGCGCCGCCGCGAAGCATCCCGAATTCGGGGTGTATGACTATGCCGGGATCGTCCGACAATTCAAGGATTCCGGCTTCGTGGTGGTAAGCGAGATGCGCCGCCCGAAAACCGACGTCTCGGTCTACGCCGACTCCGTCGCCAGCCAGGTCCGCCGGCTCATCAGCGGTGGCGTGCCTGCCAGCCACATCGCGGTGGTGGGGGCATCGAAGGGGGCCGGCATCGCGATGCTGGTCTCCACCCGGGTGACGTCACCCATCCGCTACGTGATCCTCGCCAACTGCAACGACTACGCCCTCAAGAATCTTGCGCCGAAGCTCAACGGCGACGTCCTCTCCATATATGAGGAGAGTGACTCACTGGGCCGCTCCTGCACCCGGATCTTCGCCCAGTCGCCCGGCATGGTCAGGAGCGGTGAGATCCGGCTCCAGACCGGGCTCAAGCACGGTTTCATCTATCGTCCTCTCGCCGGATGGATCGGCCCGGCGGTAGGGTGGGCCAAATCAGCGGAGTTTCATGAGCAGGACTAGAGCGGGCCGCGAGAGACGTCGAGACCTTTGAGACCTTGGAGACCTATGAGACGATACCTCGCGTTCCTGGTGGGCCTCATCGCCACCAGCCTCCACGCGCAGCAGGACCAGACCGCCGTCCTGGCGACCATCTATCAGTTCGTCGATGGCTTCAACAAGGGCAATTCCAAGGCCGCACTCGCCGCGTGCGCCGACCAGGCAGTGCTCATCGATGATTTTCCCCCCCACCAGTGGAGCGGACCTGGCGCCTGCGCGAAGTGGGCCAGCGACTTCGAAGCCTATTCGAAGAAGATCGGGATGACCGACCCCGTAGTCACGCTGGGTCCATCTCGCCCGCGGATTTCCGGCAACCTCGCCTATGTGGTCATCCCGACCGGCTTTGCCTGGAAGGACAAGGGGAAGCCCGCGAAGGAAGACGGCGTCCGGTATACTTTCGTGTTGCAGAAAGGGGCGGCCGGGTGGAAGATCACCGCCGCCTCGTGGGCCGAAAACCGATAGCCGGACACTTCCCATGCCCTCTCTCGCCCTGATCCTCCTCCAGCTCGCCCTTGCCCTGCCCGCGCCCGCGCCCGCGCCCGCGCAGCAGAAGCCGTTCAAGGCAAGGATCAGCACTACTGCCTATGGTGTCGTCCATGTTCGGGCCGACGACCTCGCCGGCGCGGGGTTCGGTCACGGCTACGCGCTCGCGGCCTCCGACATCTGCACCATCGCCGATCGCTGGGTGACGGTGCGCGCCGAACGGTCGAAGTACTTCGGAATCGAGGGCGCGCGCGACGGTCGCCAGACCGTCACCAACCTGCAGAGTGACTTCTACTGGCAATGGCAGATCGATCGCGACCTGGTGGGAAGCATCCTCGGCCAGTCACCGCCGGTGGGACCGATCCCCGAAGTGCGCGACCTCGTGAGAGGCTACGTCGCCGGCTACAACCATTTCCTGGCGAAGACCGGCGTCGCGAACATCCCCGACCCGCGCTGTCGCGGCAAGGCGTGGGTCACGCCGATCACCGAGCGCGACGTCTACCTCCGCGCGTTCCACACCGTGGCGCTCACGACCTCGGGGTGGATCGGCCCGATGGTCGACGCGATCCGTCCCGGTGACGGCACCGCTTCGGGCTCAGGATCGTCGCCGCAGCAGATCGAAGAGCCCGCGCCCCGCCTCACCATGAGCAATGTCATCGCGCTCGGCCGGGACGCGACCGACAATGGCAAGGGCATGGTCTTCATCAATCCGCACTGGCGCTGGCACGAGCCGGAACGGTTCTTCGAAGTGCACCTCACCGTGCCCGGCACGCTCGACGTCTATGGCGGAACCTTCCCCGGCATTCCGCTGGTGCTGCTCGGATTCAACCGGAATGTCGGCTGGAGCCACACGGCGAGCGTGCCGAAGCGCGAGACGGTCTACCAGCTGCAGCTCACCCCGGGGAACACCACCTCGTATCAATACGATGGGCAGGGTCGCGCGATGACCTCGCGGACGGTCACCGTCACGGTGAAGGAGAACGACGGCAAGCTGACCACGCGAAAGCACACCTTCTGGGAGACTCACTTCGGCCCGGTGATCGCCAACGGGACGTTCACGTGGACGGCCGCGACTGCGTACGCGGTCAGGACCTCGATCTCGGATTTTCGCTGGCTCAACCAGCAGTACGGCATGAACGCCGCGAAGTCGGTGCAGGCGCTGGACGACGCGGGCAGGAAATATCTCGCTGAAGGCTGGCTCAATACGATCGGGGCCGACGACCAGGGTCACGTGATCTACGGCGACCGCTCCTCGGTGCCGAATGTCACCGCGGCGATGCGCGAGGCCTGCGTGACGTCGGAGCTGGGCAAGCAGCTCCAGGCCCGGGGGGCGTGGATCCTGCTCGACGGGTCCCGCAAGGACTGTGAATGGGCCACGGATCCCGACGCGCCGGTCCCCGGCATCATGGGTACCGCACGGCTCCCCATGCTCGACCGCTGGGACTACGCCACCAACTCCAACGACAGTCATTGGAGCAACAACGCCCGCAACCTCCTGGAGGGCTACGACGGCATCATCGGCGATGAGCGGACCCAGCGGAGCCTTCGCACCCGCAACGGGCTCGCCAAGATCGAGGGGCGGCTCGCGGGGACCGACGGATTGCCCGGAAGCAAGTTCAGCCTGGCCCAGCTCGAGGCCATCACGATGAACAACCGGGCCTTCTCGGGCGAGCTGTGGCGCGACGAGCTGGTCACCTACTGCCGGACGCTGCCGGTGCAGAAGGGCATCCCGGAAGCCTGCGATGTGCTCGCGAAGTGGGACCTGAGCGAGAACCTCGACAGCCAGGGCGCGGTGCTCTGGCGCCGGTTCATGGAGCGCATCAGCGCGGGCGCGCAGCCCGACGAGAAGCTCTTCACGGTGCCCCTGGATCCCAGGGATCCCCTGCGCACGCCGAGGGGACTCAATACCGCGGATCCGCGGGTGCTGGCGTCGCTGACCGGGGCCATCAGCGACCTGCGCGACAACGGGATGGCGCTGGGCGCGGTGCTGCGCGATGCGCAGATCGAGGAGCGCCAGGGCAAGAGCATACCGATCGCCGGCGGTCCGATGCAGACCGGGCAATACAACCTGATCCTCAACGGCTCGGGCTGGATTCCGGGCAAGGGGTATCGGCAGGTCATGCACGCGTCGAGCTTCGTCGCGTGGGTGCAGTACACCGACAAGGGACCGGTGGCCCGTTCGATCCTCACGTCGTCGCAGTCGGACAATCCGACCTCACCGCATCACGCCGACCAGACGCTGCTGTTCTCGAAGGGCAAGTCGAAGCCGGTGCTGTTCGACGAGAAGGACATCAAGGCGGATCCGGCATTGAAAGTCCTGGAGATTTGCCGGACTGCTTCCGGCGGCGCGTGTAAGTAGGGCAGCGGGCGCGGGATGTCATCCCGAGCGCAGCGAGGGACCTTGCACCGGAGTGGCGGAGGAACACGGAGACTCAGAAGGGACGCAGAACCTGGTCGGTCACGTGCATGTGCCAACCAGACTCTAGTGTCCCTTCTCAGTCTCCTCTAACTGCCGCTGCTCTGGTGCAAGATCCCTCGCTGCGCTCGGGATGACAGCTCCGCTGACAGCTATTGCCTGCGCACGAGCACCTCGCCGTTCGCCTGCTCGACGTGCCATACGCCGGCGGAATCCCGCAGTTCTGCCTGTCGAAGCCGGACCACCGCGGACCCGTCGAACGTGCCGGTGTTGAAGAGTGAGTCGGGTGGGGCCGTCCCCTGCACGTTGCGGAGCTGCCAGGCGGCCATGCTGCCGATCATCCGATCGAGCTGAATGCTCGCCACGAGCTCGCCGCCGCGTCGCACCTCGACATTTCGCCCGTCAGGGGCGAGCCTTGCTACCAGCGTATCGCCGCCGGGCCACGGAACATTCGGATAGCTTCGCTCCCGGAGCGGCACGATCCAGTCGAATCCCGTCACCGCGACCGCCGGCTCGGTCGGCCGGTTGAGCCACAGAAACCGTGGCATCCCGTTCGACTGGTAGCCCTGAACCCCCA